>JBQCDM010000109.1:0-8964 GCA_051961235.1 Nucleicultricaceae bacterium (SeqCode) | reverse complement strand
GCGACCGTGCCATCTTTCCAAACAGCCGCACGAAGAATATTCCCAGTCTTTGCATTCCTGAATCCTAAAGTCTCGTCTGTAGGGAGTCCTAAATTCTTTTCTGTGATCCATGCTAAAACCGTTTTATCATCGCGAAGGAGACATGGATGAGGGGGTATTGCTCTTTTAATGGGTACTGTTGTTGTATGGGGTTCTTCATGATTATATAAAACAACGTGACGATTTTCAGGAGATGAGTCTTCAGGCTCCTCTAGAATAACCCTACCATCACGACTCATCCCATAAACGGTTCTAAAAGGCAGGATGACATGGGGCGTCGCCTCATCATTTTGAAAAAGAGCTGGTCTCGTTTGCACTCTCCCATTTTCCTCGATTTTTGTGTAGCAGAGAATCGTTCTGCCATCAGAAGACATATCAATGATATAGGAGTGGTATCTTCTGCGTTCTTGTGTTTTGTAGTGCCACTTTGTCTGTATGCGTCTAATAGGGTTAAAATAGTGAAGCACCGTACCATCATCAGAGATGGAAATACGATCTCCTTTTCCATATTTTTTATCTCTTAATGCTCTCAAGCATGGCGTGTTTAAAAAGTGTAGGAATTGAAAGCGCGTCATACCGAATGCGTCTGGGGTTGAGGGGAGAAGCTCCTCAAAGGCAGATTTCAAGAAATTCTCATTATGAAGCTCTATATTCCACCTATGTGAAATACCACATAAAATTTGCATGTCCTTGAAAGGTAGAAAAGAAGCAATTACTTTAATGACGGCGGGACTCTTAAAAACCAACTGGGTTGCGCTCTCAGTCTCTGTGTTGTCTTCTGCTATCTTCTCCAGTTGATAGGGGGAGGAAGACGTTGCTGACACTTTGGGCTGTTTTGCAGAGGGGCATTCCTCTATATCAAAAGAACGTGACGCCTCTAAACTTGGTGAAATACTTAAAGACAATAATAAAGAAAATATTGGTAAGATTTTTAAAGACCTCAATTTTTACTCCATTAACGTTAACATCAATCCTTGTAAACATTACTTATTGTCAAAATACAAGGAATCTTATTGTAGTCAACGGACTACTATTTAGATTTTTTTATAGAATGTGTGTTGACAGAAGTGTCATAGTGTACTATCTGAATATTACAATATAACGAATAGGGCCTGAGGTCCTCCCATTGGACAGAGTGTGAATAATGAAATTATTACAGAATAGAAAAGACGCCTTAGATCGTTTTTGTGATGCGCTTCTTTCATTAAAGACACGAGAAGAATGTGCCGCGTTTTTGAAAGATCTTTGCACGCCGTCCGAAATGGAAGCGATGATTGGGCGACTTGAGGTCGCACGCCTCTTATATAAGGGCGGAAAGTCTTATCGGGATATTCATGATGAAACAGGGGTGAGTTTAGTGACCATTGGTCGCGTCGCACGCTTTTTGCTGCAAGAAGATCATCAAGGATACCGTCGTGTTCTGGATCGATTGAATGGTGATCAACAAGGCTCTCTAAAGGAATAAGGCAATGCAAAGCTCACGATTTACGTTTTTATTTTGGAGTGTTTTTCTCTGCATTGTGATGGGCAGTGCTTGGATTTATTGGAGCCGCTCGTCATCTGTCTCAGATCAGAAGGTGCGTATTAGTATTTTACAAGTGGTGGAGCACCCAGCGCTCGACCGCACACGTCAAGGCATTATTGATGGCCTTAAAGAAGCCGGCCTTGAAGAAGGACGTTCGATGATTTTGTCTTATGAATCGGCGCAGGGTAACCCCTCCCTTTCAGGGCAAATCGCAACAAAGTTTGTGGGCGAGCGTCCTAACGTTTTGGTGGGTATCAGCACACCCAGCGCGCAATCATTAGTCTCCGCTGCACGCAATACATCCTACCCCATTATTTTTGCATCCGTCACAGATCCGCTTGGGGCAAAGTTGGTGAACTCTCTAGAAAAGCCAACACCAAATGTTACAGGTGTTTCGAATTATATTGACCTCAAACCTCAGATTGAACTCATGCAAGAAATGGTGCAAGGGCTTAAGACGATTGGGGTGATCTATAACCCAGGCGAAGCAAATTCTGTTGCGCTCATCCATGAACTAAAAGAGCTTTTGCCAACACTTGGGCTTACCCTTGTTGAAGCGACTGCTTCTAAAACGTCGGATGTTGGGGATGCGGCACGCCGTCTTGTCGGTAGTGTTAGCGCTATCTTTATTACCAATGATAGTACGGCGCTTTCCGCTTTTGATGCGATTGTGAATGTTGCCGCACATTCAAAGTGTCCTCTCTTTTCAAGTGATATTGATCAAGTGGGGCAAGGCGCAGTTGCAGCGTATGGACCTAATCAATACGACTTGGGTCTGCAGACTGCGCGTATGATTTTGAAAAGGTTGCAACAAAGTGACGCTGTGATTCCAGTTGAGTTTCCACGGACACTTGAATTGCATATTGATAAAGATGCTGCTAAAAGGATTAACTTAACATTAAGCCCTTCTGTGCTAAAAAGAGCACAAAAGATATACGATCATGGAGTATCGTAATGAATTTCTTGCAGTTTTTAGGCGCCCTTGAAATCGGCCTGATTTATGGGTTAGTGGCGATTGGTGTTTATCTGACGTTTCGGGTGATTGATTTTCCAGACCTGACGGTAGATGGTAGCTTTACCTTAGGCGCTTTTGTGACAACGGCTTTTATTATTGATGGAACAGGTCCCTACCTTGCGACCTTCTATGGCTTTTTAGCAGGCGCTCTTGCTGGGTTGATGACCGCCTATTTAAATGTGCGTTGGAAGATATCAGGTTTGCTTGCAGGTATTCTAACGATGACAGCGCTCTACTCCATTAACTTGCGTGTTTTAGGAAGGCCCAATGCGTCCTTGATCACGGAACCTACTGTTTTTACCTTGTTTGAAGAGTGGGTCTCGGGTTTTAGTATTGTCTACACAAAGCATCTTTTCCTCTTGATCGTTGGCGTGATTGCGCTGCTGTTGCTTGCGCTTTTTATGGCAAGCAAAATTGGCCTTGCGATTCGGGCAACGGGTGTAAACCAACGTGTGAGTAAGGCATATGGCGTGCGTGTTGGGCGTATGGTGATGTTAACGCTTGCCATCAGCAACGGTATTGCAGCGGTTGCAGGATCTCTTTTTACCCAGGCCAGCGGCTTTGCCGATATCTCTATGGGGCCTGGTACAATTATTATTGGTCTTGCCTCCGTTATCGTAGGCGAGACGATTATTCGCACCCGCAAAATTTGGCCTGCACTTTTGGGCTGCATTTTGGGCGCTATTATCTATCGACTTGTGATTGCCTTTGCTTTAAATGCGCAAGAGTTTAACTTGAAAGCTTCTGACTTGAATCTTATTACCGCTGTTATTGTGGCCTTTACGATGATTTTGCCCCAGCTACAGAAAAAAATTCAGGGTGCCTTGAAAGGACGATCCTCATGATTCAACTCCATAATATACATGTGACATTTAATCGTGGCACACCACTTGAAATTGACGTGTTGCGCGGTCTTAATCTCAAGGTCGATGTTGGCGAATTTGTGACGATTATTGGTAGCAATGGTGCGGGCAAGTCTACCTTGATGAATATTTTAGCGGGTGACATTTTGCCGGATCAAGGAAAGATCACGATTGATCAGCAAGACGTCACACGACAACACACGGAAAAACGTGCAACACACGTGGCGCGCGTGTTTCAAGATCCATTGCAAGGTTCGTGTGCGCAGCTCTCTATTGAAGAAAATCTAGCACTTGCGTTAAGTCGGGGCAAAGCGCGTGGTCTTAGTTTTGCGCTCAATAAGTCGATTCGTTCTGACTTGATGGAACGCCTGGCTTCTTTGAAGATTGGACTTGAAAAGCGTATGCGTGATCCGATGGGGTCTCTTTCCGGCGGACAACGTCAAGCGGTAAGTTTGTTGATGGCAACCTTAAGGCCAGCCCGCGTCTTATTGCTCGATGAGCATACAGCAGCGCTTGATCCTAAAATGGCACGTGTGATTTTGAAGCTCACCGACACGCTTGTTAAGGATCTCAACATCTCTGTTTTTATGATTACGCATAGCATGACACAAGCACTCGATCATGGTACGCGTACGCTCCTCATGCACCATGGAAAAATCATTAAGGATTTTTCAGGTGAAGAGCGATCTAAGCTGCATCCGGCTGATCTGCACGCATTTTTTGACGAAGTTTGATTGACAAAAGAATTTGTCAATTTAGAGTCTTAGAGAATATTAAAAATTACTTTATGAAGTCGTCTTTTCGGAAAAAATTGATTTCTTCTGGTGATTTGGTTACAGTGTGGACGAAATTGGAGAATCGAGATGAGCGATATTTTTGAAGAAGCTAAAGAAGACGCCAGAATTGAGAAAATTATCGAGTTTTGGAAGACCTACGGTAAGTCTATCATTATTACCGCTGTTGTGGCAGTAGTTGTGGGCTTTGGTTATGTTTTTTATGAATCAAGAAAACAGAATGCAATGGAGCAAGAGGCGGATCTCTACCAACAGCTCATTGCAAGTCTAGCTGAGGGAAAGACAGAAAACGTTGATGCTGATCTTAAGGCCCTTTCAAAACTAAATCCATCAGGATACAGTATTCTCGCAGAGTTGCGGGTTGCTGCTGAAGAATTTAAGACAACCGGCGTTGTAGCATCTGAGATGTACGAGAAAATTTGGACGGATAAGAAAATCGACGACAAAGTCCGCGATTTGAGTGTGATTTGCTGGGCGTTGCAAGGTATGTCTGTTTTAGATTCTGAGAAAATGATCGCACAATTAGAGCCGATAGCAGCCTCCAATCGTACTTTTAATGTTCTTGCAGCTGAAGTGCTTGGCTATGTATTTTTGCGGGCTAAGAGGGTTGAGGTTGCGCGAAGCACCTTCCAAGCCCTGGCTGAGGATAAAAGGACACCAGAAGGTGTTCGTCTTCGTGCACGCGGAATGTTGACACGTATTTCAGGATCATAATTTTATTTGAGTGTAAATCATCATGAAACAAAATTTATTTTTGGCCCTGCTTGTGGCATCTCCTTTTCTTCTTCAAGGATGTAGTCAGAAAGATAAGGTGCATCTTGAGGGTAAGCGTGAGCTTGTTTTCTTAAATCATGATTTACTCAAAGTTGATCCAGAGGCTGCAAAAGTAAAAGTCTCTTTGAGAGAAGCGGTTGTGAATGATGCGTGGAATCAGGCAAGTGGCAGTGCTGATCATGCGGTTGATCCTGTCTTGTTGACAGAGCATCCAAAGCAAATATGGCAAACCTCCGTGGGTAGTGGCACAACACAAGAGCGCCGTTTAATTAATGGTCCGATCGCTGCTGAGGATAAAGTGTTTGCGATGGATGTGGACGGACGCGTCACAGCGCTTTCTTTAACGACAGGCGAGATCTTGTGGGAACAAGATACAGCGCCCGAGCATGGTATGACACAACCCATCAGTGGTGGATTGTGTTATGATGCGGGGTTTGTATATGCGACCACCGCAGGTGCCGAGATTTTAAAGCTTAATGCTAAAGATGGTTCTATAAAGTGGCGTTCTGCAGTGAGTGCACCTGTGCGTTCGGCGCCTACCGTGGTTGATGGCCACCTTTATGTGGTCTCTATTAATAACCAATTGGAAGTTTTCAAAATAGAAGATGGAACGCCTGTGTGGACGCATAGCGGTATTACAGAGGCAGCGGGTCTTTTAGGCGGCGCTAAAGTTGCGGTGCAAGGTGGAACGGTTGTTGTGCCTTACACATCAGGTGAGGTTTTTGCGTTGCGTTCTGACAACGGTTATACGCTTTGGAATGAAATGTTATCCGTATTCAATCGGGTTGATTCCGTTTCGTCTTTGGCACACATCAAAGCACGTCCGGTGATTGATCAAGGCCTTGTTGTGCTCTTAAGTCATGCAGGGCGTATCACAGCGCTTCAATTGCGCGACGGCCGGTCTGCTTGGTCAAAGGATGTGGGTGGAATCCGTACACCTGCGGTTTCAGGTGGATTTATCTTTTTTGTCACGAACGATCAAGATTTGGTCTGTATGACTTTGAAAGAAGGCCATATCGTCTGGATTAAGTCCTTGCCTCAAGCATCTGAAGGTGAAAAAGCGGCAACGACTCTTTGGGCGGGACCCATACTTGCAAACAATCGCTTAGTGTTGGGTGGTTCCAATGGTGATGCGATTTTTGTGTCACCTGAAGATGGTCACGTTTTGGAAACCTTAAAGCTTCCAGCAGGTACGCTGTTATCACCTATTATTGTGAAAGAAACGCTCATCTTTATGCTTGAAGATGGTAGTGTTGTAGCCTTTCATTGATTGAGTTGTGATGTCTAATAAAAAGGTTGTAATTATTGGCCGCCCGAATGTGGGGAAGTCGTGTCTGTTTAATCGATTGTGTGGCAGAAAGCTGGCGCTTGTAGAAGATACGCCAGGTGTGACCCGTGATTGGCAGCAAGGTCAGGGCCGTATTGCCGATCTCACATTTGATCTTGTGGATACAGCTGGATTGATCGGCTTTGAAAATGATCAGCTCAAAGAACAAATCCGGGACCGCAATGAGGCATTGATGCAACAAGCGGATGTGATCCTCTTGATGGTGGATGCCGATGCGGGGCTCATGGGAAGTGACTATGAGCTTGCAGAAGCATTGCGTGAGAGTGCTCACAAAACCATCGTGGTTGCTAATAAGTGCGATCGAAGTCAAGCGGAGCGCCAGTATATGGATAGCTATGCGCTTGGGTTTGAAAAAGTTATTCCCATCTCAGCGGCGCATGGCCTTGGATTGGGCGAGCTTTATGATGCGTTGAAGGCATTGTTTGAGGCCATCGAGCCTGAAGGAGACGGCACTGACTTTGGTGAAGAGGCAGATCAAAAAGCAGAACGTGCGCCAGAGCCACCTTTGCTGATTACTGTTGTCGGACGCCCAAATGTCGGAAAATCTACCTTTATCAATTATATGTTAGGCGAAGAGCGCTTATTAACCGGGGATGAACCTGGCGTGACGCGTGATGCCATTACGGTTGACTGGACGTTTGATGGACGTGCGCTTCGATTGGTTGACACAGCGGGATTGCGTCGCAAGGCGCGTATTCAAGAAAAGCTGGAGCATATCTCAGCACAAGATACACTGGAGGCAATTCGGTTTGCTCAAGTGGTCGTATTGATGATTGACGCCGTGCATCCGTTTGAAAAGCAAGATCTCACGATTGCTCAACAAGTGCTTGATGAAGGGCGTGCCCTTGTGATTGCGCTCAACAAAAGCGATCAAGTGTCGAGCGAACGCATCCAAGAACTGCGTGATCATGTGGATATGATTCTACCTCAAATTAAAGGGGTAAGCTGTATTGGCATTTCCGCAAAAACAGGGCGCAATGTTAACGCGGTGATGAAGGCGGCGTTTAGAGCCTTTAAGGCTTGGAATTTGAGAATATCAACTGGTCAATTGAATCGGTGGTTATTGCATACGCTTGAAGCGCACCCACCACCTCTTGCCGGACGTACCCGTGTGCGCATCAAATATATGACACAAATCAAAACGCGTCCGCCAACATTTGCGCTTTTTGTGACAAAGCCTGTGGATTTGCCTGAAAGTTACACGCGCTACTTAGCTAATGATTTGAGGCAAACGTTTAATTTTGAAGGCTCACCCTTGCGTCTTATCGTGCGCAAAGGTAAAAACCCTTATGTGGACAAGGACAATTAGACGCTGCTCCCTTTAAGGAATCACCTTTAAAAGGCATCCGTTTTTTTAACACGCACAATGCTGCCTGAAGGGATAATCGTATCTTGTAAGACTTCTTGTATTTTCTTTACGATCGTTTTGATCTCAATCAAATCAGTGCGCTTTTGTTCAGGATAAATGGCGCCTTTCAAGGTGGAAGCAAAGTCATCCGTGCGTACTACATAGGCTTTAATGGGCGTTGCTTTTGATTCTTCGGCGTAGATCTCGATCATCTTCTCGAGCGCTGCTTTGCTCGCGGCATAAGCACCCCAATAGGCAGAAGATTCCTCAAGAATCATATCGGATACGGTGACGACGCGACCGGCAGAGCTTTTTTGCAGGAGCGGGTCAAACGCGCTCAAGAGCGCCCAGGGTACATCAACATTCAACGTAAATTGTCCGCGCCAACTCTTCTCATCCCAATCCTTCAAGGGGATAAGGCCTCTTAAGGAGGCCGCACAATGAATCAAACCATCAAGACGATTAAATCGTTGTCCCACTTGCTGGGCGAGAGACAGAAACGTATCCATTTGGGTAAGGTCTGTTGGGACCAAGATGATGGATTGATCGTTGGATAAGGAGAGGGTTTTAATTTCATCATCAAGGCGTTCGAGGGCTTCAACAGAACGGCCTATTAAAATGAGAGAAGCGCCACCTTCGGCCAAGCCTTTAGAAAGGGCGGTGCCTAAATGTCCAGTACTTCCTGTGATCAGAAAGACTTTATCTTTAAAGGGAGTGTCTTGCATTCTATTAACCATTTTTTTACGCTTCTCGCTTAAATCTTAAGTATCACACTTAGGCGCTCATCATCAAAATTAGAGACACTATGAAGACACGCGTCCGTTTTATCATAACGAAGATTATAGCGCCTTCTTTTTTTGCAAGTGCGGCATTGTTGGCGTTTGGTTTTGTGCTCTCAAAGCTTTTTGTGTTTAGTGACCCAATCTATTTGGTTGGATGGATTTCCGCTTTATTATTTTTATTGCTCGTTGGAAATTTATTTTACCAATACCAGCCAGCGCAACGTGCAAGAAAATACTACAAAATTATGGCGAGTTTTGGCGATCCGCATCGCATATTTTTGATTACTGATAATAAATACAAAATCTATCACGCAAGTCCGGCTTTTTATAAAATTTTTCCGCGTATCCATGAAGAAGGGGTGCGTACGATTATCAATCAGCTGGACGGTGAAGATTCGCAGAAAAAGTTTATGGAATTGCTTAGAAACTCAGGAAAAGATAAGCAACGTCTCACGCATTTTATTCGCCTTAAAAAC
>JBQCDM010000108.1:0-11377 GCA_051961235.1 Nucleicultricaceae bacterium (SeqCode) | reverse complement strand
CATTGAAACCGCATTAAAGCCGTTTAAGGTGTTGTATAATTTAGAGGATCCAGCCATTTCATTTATTGTACTTTCAGCCGATTCATTTAATGGCTTTGCCCTTAGTGCTGATGATAAAGTTAAGGTTGCAGATACTTATAGTATTGATCTTAAAAGCATTAAAATTCTTTATCTAGTGCGCATCATCAAAAAAGATGATGCATTGGAGATGACAGCGAATTTGCGCGCACCGATTGTCATTGATGGTGATAGTAAACTTGCGTGGCAGCATATCCTTGAATCAACAGAATTTCAGTTTGATTTTCCATTAAAAGGTTTGTTTGCAACGCTTCATAAACATAAAGATGATTGAGTATCGTATAAAGAAATGAGATGATGTGATTATAAAAACAAACAGGGGTTTTAGATGAGTCATCATATCAGGTTCTACGCGAGTACTACGCTTCTTATGTCGTTTCTTTCTATGGGGCACGTTTTTGGTGAGGTTGATTCAAAGACTGCTCAACAATTACCTGTCGTAGAAGAAGGATCAGCGCTTCAGGGAGGGGGAGAGAACCATGTTTTGAGCCCGATCAGTCAACGATTGTCTCAACTTTTTTCCGCATCCGTCCCTTACGAAAAAAGGAAGCATATTGATAAGGATGTGGCGGAATTTTACCAACGTCGAAATTTTGCACCTGTTTGGATTGGAGAAGGTTCAAATGCGGACACCTTAAAGAATGTCATAGAAATCTTAAGGAACTCAGATAAAGATGGCTTGGAGCCCTCTGTATATGAACCACTGATTCGAGTGGCGGAGAGCGGTTCATCTTCCTCAGATTTGGATCAGCAGGTTCGTGCTGAAATTGATATGACGCGAGCCGTTTTGCAATATATTGATGATATAGGAGGAGAGAGGCTGAGTCCAAAACGTGTTAGCAGCAAACTCTTTATTAATCCTGATCCCACCGATGCGCCTTTAATTTTATTCCGCGGCCTAGAGCAAGATCCGACCATGGGTTGGCTTCAACAGTACACCATTGAGCGTCCAGAATATCAGAAATTGAAGGCCGAGTTGCTCCGCTTGAGACAAGAACAGGCTGCGGGTGGTTGGGCTACACTTTCAAAAGGAGCAAAATTAAAGGTCGGTATGAGTGACGCGCGGGTGCGGGAGCTTCGTACATGCTTAGCACAGCAAGGGTATGACGGTGGCGATCCACAAGATTCACACTTTGATGCGAATCTTGAAGCAGCGGTTAAGTTATATCAAGAGCATCATGGGATGGAGCCTGATGGCGTTATCGGGACAGAGACGGTGAATGTATTCAATATTCCTATCGATCAAAGAATTAAGAACGTTATCGTCTCGATGGAGCGTTGGCGCTGGTTTCCAAAGACGATGCCAGATCGTTATGTGATCGTCAATACAGCAGGATATGAACTTCGAGCGTATGAAGGCAATCAGCCCGCATTGTATATGCGTGTCATCGTAGGGCAGAAAATGCGTCAGACTCCTGTATTCTCATCTGTTATCTATTCTGTGCGGTTTAATCCATCTTGGGGTGTGCCGCATATGATTGCTGTTCAGGATAAGTTGAAGATCATTAAAAATGACCCCTCGTACTTAGTGCGTAAGGGATTTGTAGTTTATGATAGCAACAATGAGCGCGTTAGTCCTGAGGCCGTTGATTGGTCGAGCCTTTCAAAGGATAATTTCCCCTATAGACTCAGGCAAATGCCAGGCTCACAAAATGCTTTGGGCAAGATTCGCTTTAGTATTACAAGTCCATTTGATGTTTATTTGCATGATACCTCGGATCCTAAGCTATTCCAAAAGGCGGTGCGCGATTTTAGTTCAGGCTGTATCCGTGTTGCAAATCCACTTGATCTTGGTGTGTTTGTCTTTAATAACGCAGCTGAATGGCCACGCGAAAAAATCCAACAAGATATGCAAGGCAACCAAACCCGCAATGTTGATCTGAAAAATCCTGTTTCAGTGCACATTGCTTATTTTACAGTTTGGGTTGATGAACAAGGTGTAACGCACTTTGTGCCTGATGTGTATGGACAAGATAAAATGATTGAGACCGCTCTTGATGCGAAAAAAAGTATACGCATCAAAAACAACACCGAGATTGCTTAAAATCAATCTAAAAAGTGTTGTATGTGAATAAGTAAACGCGTGTATCTATGTAATACACGCGTTGCATTTTTTTCTAATCGTCGTAGTGTGTGGTATGGTGATAACCAATTTTCATCATAAAATCATAATGGTATCTGACGGGGAGAATAAAAATGCAAAAAAAGAACGTATTATTGATAGCGCTTGTTTTAGGAGGAGTTTCTACTTTTTCTGTGCAGGCTTCCACCACGTTAAGACAGGAAGATGAAGATCAAAAGGCTTCTTCCAGCATATATTTAGCGTCCTCATCCAGAGATAACTCGTCTTCTAGCCTCAGCAATAATTGGGGCGAGGCCACTCCCTCACGTATCGATACATTTCCTGAGTATACAGGGGCGCACGACGACGCGTTAGGCGATCTTTCTTTGAGCCGGAATTCTCCTACATTTCTGGGGAGAAAAAAAAGAGCGCGTTCTCTGGATAGCTTGAATAATCTTGCTGGATCAAAGCGTTATGGCTCTTTTGTTTCAAGCGATTATGATGCTGCTGAGGGGGATGTTTTTCCCGACCATGTTTCAGAGCCAGTATCCTTTGATCATCATACAAGTGATGATGATGCACCATTTTTTGACACTGGTGACGTACGTTCTTTTTCAAGCGAAAGCTGGCAGTTGTTTATGGGGGGTGAGGGTGAACAGAGATCGTCTGCCATAAGGCTGAATAGGGTGCCTGTTTCTGATGATGAGACTGAAGGGCAGGTAGAGATATCTGATGCGGAAGAAAAAATGTTTCGACCTAATGAAAGTTGGTCTATAGGGTCAGGAAGTAAAGAGAAAGACCAAGCATATCTATCAAGGCCCATAAATTCTTCCCATTGGCAGAATTCATTTTATGTGGCAAATACAGCGATTCCTGTAGATGGCTTGGCAGGCCAATCTTTGATGCTAGAAATGGCTTTGACAGGGCTTCGAAAATTAAAGTTTCAAAAAAGTGATGTTATTAAAAAAAGACAGACCTTTTGATGCAGATACTTTGACCGACCCTAAGCGGCATAAACAACCTTAGGTGTGCGCTTAAGCATTTTTATCTTTTGCGCACAGCCTCTAAAAACAGGGTTCTTCGGGGACTTTTAATCTTTCAAGAAAATGCCCTTTCTCCAAATTTTGAGCTCAATTCGGATTTTTTTTAAAAAGTAAGAGTTTATGGTGCTTCTAGAACCTCCTTATTTTTCTGTCTTTTTAACTCACTTTGAAGTTTTTCCGAGGTTTTTAATCATGCCAAGTCCTTTTTGATATATCGCTCCAAGATTATTTTTGGCGTCTGTTAGGCCTTGCTCAGCAGCTTTTTTATACCATTCGAAGGCTTTGCCATAGTCTTGAGCGACACCAAATCCATGCTTATAAAGCCAGCCAAGATTACATTGGGCGTTTGCATATCCTTGATGAACGCGTGCTTTAATCTCTTGGATAAACTCAGGAGGCCAATCTGCTTCTTCGATCGTGAGCAACGCTACATATATTTCTTTGTTGGTTAAACTTTTGAGGTCTGAGGTGTCGATGAGCTTTTGCCATGGAATCGTTTGGCTTATTTGGGAAGATATGAGGGCATTATATTTTTTTCGATGAGCATTTCTCGGGCGAGCGGATCATGATCTTTCGTCGCTTTTTCAACTAATGTTTGAGTGGAGAGTTCAAGATATGGCCGAAGTTTGTCTTTAATATTCAAAATGTTATGGTTGACAATAGGCGGGCGTGCCGCAGACATTTATTGTGTGCCAATAAGTAGAACAAAGATTGTTTTTGCAATGATTCTTTTTGTCATGGCCATTATCATCTCTTTTTGCATTTAATGACAGTGTGGTAAATACGAATTATTCTTACAATAAGCAAAATTATTGCGCAAGTTGTTCTGTAATGTTACAGATCACGACTTCATGCGCGCTATTGTTTTCAAAAATGAGAAAATAATGCTTGTGTGGGGAGTTTTTTTTGATTCTTAAGGTGCGGCAATTTCTAAAAAGATATGTTTTTTTCTTACAGTAGGTGAGGAAAATTTATATTTTTGGGAAAAGGTTTGGCTGCTTTGAGAAAAAAAGAGCCGGGGTAAACCCCGGCTAAGTTTAACAGGGAGGCTTCACGTCTGGGAGACGTAGGAGCAATAAAAAGATTTTGCTTTTTATTGTCCTTTGCCAAGCATTGCGCTTGACTCCTTAAGTACCGAAGCACTTAAGTATCTCTAATTAACACCCTTTTTTACCATATGACCAGAATAATTTTTGCATATATGTCATAACTAAAACGCATGACAAAAAAAATGATACAAAAACGTTATTAATATCTACCCCATTGTACAGGGAGTTTGGGTAGATTTAAGGGATCAAAACAGCAGTAATTATAAATTTCGGTGAGTGTTTGAGTGTTTGGATGTTGCCAGGTTCCCCGCTCTATGCCTTCAAGTTCAAAGCCCAATCTTTCTGGTATTTTGCGACTTTTGATGTTGTCCTTGTCACATTTAATGGAAACCTTCTTTGCATTCATAACTTTAAAAGCATAAAGAGTAATGGCGTGAGCGCCTTCAAATCCATACCCCAAACCTTGATAGGAACGTCCAATAAAATAACTAATACCAAAAATGGGTAGAAACCATTTGGTTAGAATCGGTGGAAAGGCCATGCGTCCAACAATGCGGTTAGAAGCCTTTTCAACCAGGATAAATCGAAGTTCATGCCTTAAAATGAATTTAGCCCACAATTGGCGCGATTCAATTTCTAGTTCTTGTGGTGTTGGCAGGGTTGTAGACCAATTAAGCCAACGCACTAAATCATCATGCGTTTCATGAATAATCGTATAAAGACCTTCTCCGTCGCCAGGTTGAGGTGGACGAATGACCAATCGTTCGGTTTCGATAGGCATTGGTAAGTCAAGCAGTAAAGGCGGATTTGTAATCATCGCAGTCATTTAACTTATATTATTTTTACACTCTAGCACGTTTCACTGATTAATTCAGTCAAAAATTGACTTAAAGCGAATGAACGTTATAATAAGTCATGTTGGAAGTTGGGTGATCGCTTGAGAAATCGAGAGGAAAGTCCGGGCTCCAAAGGAATAAGGTGCTGGATAACGTCCAGCTGAGGAAACTCAAGGGAAAGTGCCACAGAAAATATACCGCCTCTTTTGAGGTAAGGGTGAAATGGTGCGGTAAGAGCGCACCACAACACAAGCGATTGGGTTGGTAAGGTAAACCCCACCTGGAGCAAGACCAAATAGAGACGAGTGTTGCATTTGTAACAAGCATGTTCCTTTGCTTCGTCTGGGTAGGTTGCATGAGGGTCTTGGTAACAAGGCTCCTAGATAGATGATCACCAAGTATCATTATTGATATGAACAGAACCCGGCTTATAAACTTCCAACAAACTATTTTCTGACGCTCCAATGTTCTTGGATAAGAACATAGAGGGATTGTATCTTTATTCGATTTTTTCATTGATGTGTGAACCTATTATACGTAATATCACCGCGCATTAAGTTACACTCTTTTTGAAAGGCGTTTTTTGAAAAAGAAGCTCTTTATAAAAACCTACGGTTGTCAGATGAATGTTTATGATTCTGAACGTATGTCTGATTTATTATCTCCCTTGGGCTATGATCTTGGAGACAGTCCAGAAGGGGCTGACCTTGTGATTCTGAACACGTGTCATATTCGTGAAAAAGCAACAGAAAAAGCTTATTCTGATCTTGGACGTGTGCGTGAGCATAAGGAGATACACGAAAAAAATGGCGCACAGATGATTGTGGCTGTTGCAGGGTGTACGGCCCAGGCTGAGGGTGAAGAAATACTAAGACGTGCACCATATGTTGATCTTGTTGTGGGGCCCCAATCCTATCAAAATTTACCGCAACTCATCGCAGAAGCAAAGCGTCGTCGTGATTCTGATAAATCAATGGGGCGCGGCATCCTTGATATTGATTTTCCCGAAATTCCAAAATTTGATGGATTGCCAGAAATAAGGCATGAAGGTGGTCCTTCTGCTTTTCTCGCGATCCAAGAGGGATGCGATAAGTTTTGTCATTTTTGTATTGTGCCCTATACACGAGGTGCCGAGTATTCAAGGCCTGCTTCAGATGTTTTGAGGGATGCAGAGGCGCTTGTACGACAAGGTGTGCGCGATATCACATTGCTTGGTCAAAACGTGAATGCTTATCACGGTCAATCGCCGCGTGGGCAAGGAGAGTGGACCTTAGGCCATCTGATCACAGCTTTAGCAGAGATTGATGGGCTTAAGCGTATTCGCTATATGACGTCGCACCCGTGTGATGTGGATGATTCTTTAATTGAAGCACACCGCGATATAAAAAAATTGATGCCTTATATCCATTTGCCCATTCAGTCCGGCTCAGATGCGATCCTAAAGGCCATGAATCGGAAGCATACGGCTGAGTTTTATCTCGATATCATCGATCGTTTCCGAGAGGCGCGTCCTGATATCGCTTTTTCGTCTGACTTTATAGTGGGATACCCTGGCGAGACAGATGCTCATTTTGAAGCAACGCTTCAACTTATTCGTCGGGTGCATTATGCTCAAGCGTACTCCTTTAAATATAGCCCACGTCCAGGGACACCCGCAGCGGTTCATGAAAAGCAAGTGGAAGAATCCGTTAAAGACGCAAGACTCCAGGAGATGCAGTCACTTTTACGCATCCAACAAGAAGCATTTAATCAATCGTGCATTGGACGGCGTTTGCCTGTTCTTTTTGATAAACCAGGCAGGCACGAAGGCCAGCTTATAGGGCGTAGTCCCTATCTGCAGGCCGTTTATGCAACAGCAAGTGAACGATTGCTCGGTGAGATTGTTGATGTTGATATTCATCAAGCGAGCTTAAATAGCCTTACGGGTGATATTGTCATTCAAGATGGACAAATAGTCTTTGAAAAAAATACTGTATAAGAAGATTGTAGTGGGGAGATAAAAACGAAAATGTCAGAAAATGCCGAAGTGTCTCTGGAGATTGAATTTGAAAATAATAAACTACTCCCGCTTTTATTTGGAGAGCGTGATCGTTTTTTAAGGCACATTGAAAAAACCTTAGGCGTTACTATTGTTGCGCGTGGTAATCATGTCTTAATTTCAGGGGTGATGCATAATTCGGCAGCGGCGCATACAGCCTTAAGCTATCTTTACGAACGGTTGCAGGCAGGGCGGGAAATTTCTTCCAATGAGGTGGATGCTGCTATTCGACTTGCGTCAGGACGTTTGGATGACCCAAACCGTACTCCTGATCTTAATTCCGATGCATTAGATGTGGTGATACCAACACGAAGGCGTGTTATTTCGGCACGTTCTCCTAACCAAGCGCATTATTTGAAATTGCTAAAGGAGAATGATTTGGTTTTTGCGCTAGGTCCTGCTGGAACTGGTAAAACATACCTTGCGGTTGCAACAGCAGTATCCATGCTTTTTGCAGGCCAAGTCAATCGTATTATCCTCTCAAGACCGGCGGTTGAAGCAGGAGAGCGCCTTGGGTTTTTACCAGGTGATTTAAGAGAGAAAGTGGATCCTTATCTAAGGCCTCTTTACGATGCTTTGTTTGATATGATTCCATCCGAACAGGTAGCGAAACGGTTTCAAAATGGTGAGATTGAGGTGGCGCCTCTTGCTTTTATGCGCGGACGCACGCTTGCCAAAAGTTTTGTGATCTTAGATGAAGCACAAAACACAACAACAGCACAAATGAAGATGTTTTTAACGCGCCTTGGAGAAGGGTCTCGCATGGCGGTGACAGGGGATTTAACACAGGTGGACTTACCGTCTGGAGTCTATTCAGGTCTTCGCGAAGCCGTCAATTTGCTGCATAATGTTGATGGGGTTGCCATTAAGCACTTTGATAAAAAAGATATTGTGCGGCACCCGCTTGTTTCACGTATTGTGGATGCTTATGAAAAAGGTGAAGCTAAGCACAGTTATGGTAAAGATAAAACATCAGAGACTATTTAATGCGTTTTGAAGCATCACACACCTTTGAAATTGATGTGACGATAGAAGATCCTGGATGGAAAGACGCTGTCTCATCGGTTGATACCGTGATTGATGAGATGATTGCAGCAACGATGGCTTTTGCTGCTCCTTTTGTTGATACAATGGAGGTGAGTGTTGTGCTCACCCATGATGAAGAGATCCAAAAACTCAATAATACCTACCGCGGAAAAGATAAGCCAACAAATGTTCTCTCGTTTGGGTCCATTGAAAAGCCGCTTAATCCAGCCTCATATAAAATACTTTTTCTCCCCGGAACGCCTCTCCATTTAGGTGATTTAATTTTCTCTTTAAAGACGCTGCAAAAAGAATCACGCGAACAAAACAAAATATTGGAACATCACTTTAGACATCTTATAGTGCATGGTATGTTGCATCTTCTGGGTCATGACCATATGAACCAAGATGATGCAATGGTGATGGAAAACGCTGAAGTTGAAATTTTAAAGAGTTTTGGAATCCTTAACCCTTATCTGATTCAGGATTAAATATATGCTAAAAAAGATATTCAACAAATTAAAACATGGTTCTCAATCGTCTAAGAAGCGTTTTGATGATATGGAAGGGATCCACAAAAAAGGAGCAACTTACCAAGATCTTGATCAGATGAGCACAAGCCAAGAAGTGTTCTTGAAGAACATTCAGCGTGTTTATGAGATAACTGTGGATGATCTCAAAATCCCAAGTGTGGATATTGTTGCGATTGATAGCACTTTTCCACCTGAAAAAGTCCTTGAAATTATTAGAAGCAAACCGCTCCAATTTTATCCCGTATACCAAAAAAATCTGGATGATGTTATTGGCGTCATGCATATAAGGGATATTGCCTTTGCTCTCCTCAATAACCAGTATGAGGTGAAAAATATCGTTCGTGATGTGCTTTTTGTTTCTGCTTCTATGAAAATCCTGGACCTGCTTACACAAATGCGGACAACAAGACATAGAGTCGCCATGGTTGTCGATGAATATGGCGGCATTGATGGTCTTATTACGGCATCATCAATTATTGAGGAAGTTATTGGTGAAACAGATGAAGAGGAAGATCTTTTAGAATCTCCTCAAATGGTGCGGCTTCAAGATGGCACCTTTGTGGCAGATGCGCGCTTACCGCTTGAAGATTTCGAAGAACAATTTGGTGCCATTTTAACAGATGATGAAAAGGATGCTGATTTTGATACTTTGGGCGGGCTTGTTATTTATTTGGCAGGTCGCGTTCCCGATCATAAAGAAATCATTACCCATTCCAAAGGGATAGAATTTGAAGTACTTGAGGCGAATCCGCGACGTGTGCTCCGATTACGTATAAGGCGCCAAGGCATATCATGAACCTTGAGCGCTTCATGAGCTTTCAAATGGGTGAAGACAGTGAAAGAATGCTCGCTTTTTGGACGACGCGGATATGGCTTGCACGGTTTAGTGTATTCTTAACAGGTGCGCTGCTTACATTTGCCTTTGCTCCTTTATCCTATTTTGGACTTGTATTGGTTAGTTTAAGTCCAATTTTCATTTTATTAAGAGAAGTCAAAGATGCCAGGTCCGCTTTTTGGGTGGGATGGTTTTTTGCCTTTGGCTGCTATACCGCGTCCATGTATTGGATTTCATTTTCTTTTGGGGTTGATCTTCAGGCTTTTGCTTGGCTCATTCCTTTTACTGTTTTTGGCCTTCCACTATATTTTGCCATATTTCCAGGTCTTGCAGCCGCTCTTGCGTTTCTAACGGCACGGAATAAAGCGTCTTGGTGGTTAGCGTTCAGTTTTGCACTTCTCTGGACTATTATGGAGTATGCCCGAGGGATTGCACTCACTGGTTTTCCGTGGAATCTCCTTGGTTACATTTGGACTGATACACCCGTCATTATGCAACTTGCTTCTCTTGTGGGCGCCTATGGGGTGAGCTTTTTTACGATGCTTTGGGTCTCTATCCCTTTTGTTCTTCTCTATAAGAAAGGGTGGGGTGTTCGATCAAACCAAATTTTTGCGCTCGTGAGTTTTCTCTCTCTCGTTTTGGTCGTGATGTATGGGATGGCGCGCTTGAGTCACGGAACGCCTGATGCCGTTCCTGATGTGCGATTGCGATTGGTTCAACCTAATATTCCACAAAAGATTAAAATGGATCGCTCTAAAATACTGGAAATTTACGAAGTGCTTTTAGGATTATCCGGGCAACCCGCAAAAGACCCTATAACACATGTTATTTGGCCAGAAGCTGCACTTTCGATCAATCTGGTTGATGATGAGATCGCACGTGAACATGTGGCACGTGCTGCACCAAAGGATGGATACCTTTTGCTCGGCGCTTTAAGGCGTTCGGGGGAGCGAGATCATTTTAAAATTTTTAATAGTTTTTTTATCTTAGATGACGTTGGGCACATACGTGCTACTTATGACAAAAGTCATCTGGTTCCTTTTGGTGAATACGTGCCACTCCGGTTTTTATTGCCAAAAAGCTTTAAGAAACTCACGCTAGGCGCTGTTGATTTTTCTGAAGGCGATGGTGTGCAATCGATCGAGGTTCCAGGCGCACCGCCCGTATCTCCTTTAATTTGTTATGAAGGTATTTTTCCAGGTCATGTCATGCCGGAAAAAGAGGAAGGTCGACCAGAATGGCTTTTGAACATCACTAATGATGCATGGTTTGGTAATACCTTTGGGCCTTATCAACATCTTGCCATAACGCGATCGAGAGCCATTGAGGAAGGGGTTCCCTTAATTCGGGTTGCCAATACGGGTGTTTCAGTTGTGATCGATCCGTATGGGCGTATACTTCACCTTTTAGCTTTAAATGAGAGGGGAGTGTTGGATGTTGCTCTACCTCAGGCACTTCGTGAGCGTACTCTCTATTCGAGGATTGGTAATTTATTGCTTCCTTTTTTGATCTTGTGTTATGGAATGGTGGTGCTTGCACGTCTGTGGTGTAATCGACGTTTCAGCGCATCATAACTCAATAGGATCAAAGCCATCTCACATGACGGATATTAGACAACTGAAAGAAAAATTTTTTGGTCGAAGAAAAGGTCGTCCTTTAGGCGATCAAACGGTTAATCTTCTAGAGAACACCTTACCAAAACTTACGATTACGATAGAAGAGAAAGCTGTCATGAACCCAGCTGATTTATTTGATCAGCCCTATGATGCTTTCGCACTTGAAATTGGATTTGGTGGCGGAGAGCATTTAGCACATCAAGCATATCAAAACCCGCATATGGGATATCTTGGGGTTGAAGTATTCTTGAATGGTGTTGCCTC
>JBQCDM010000107.1:0-12606 GCA_051961235.1 Nucleicultricaceae bacterium (SeqCode) | reverse complement strand
CTCCACCCGACAATTGACCCACTTTCTTTTGTTGATCAACGCCCTTGAAATTAAAGAAGCTACAATAAGCTCTGCTTTGGACTTTTCTCTTACCCAATTCAATCTCATCCTGACCTTCAGAAATTTCTTCCCAAACGGTATTGTCAGCCTTCAACGCATCGCGTGATTGATCAATGTATCCAAGCTTAACTGTGTCTCCAATACGCACTGTGCCAGAATCCGCCACTTCTGACGTTGTAATCATGCGACACAATGTGGTTTTACCGGCACCATTTGGCCCAATAATACCTAATATGGATCCTGGAGGAATTTTAAAGCTTAGATCATCTATTAATAACCGGTCACCAAAAGCTTTACGTACAGATTCAAGTTCTACAACAACATCACCCAAACGTGGACCCGCTGGAATATAAATTTGAGCCGGCGATGAACGTTTTTCAGATTCTTCCGTGAGAAGCGTTTGATAGGCTTGAATACGTGCTTTACTTTTAGCTTGACGCGCTTTTGGAGATTGTTGAATCCATTCAAGCTCACGCAATAGCGTTTTTTGGCGATCACTTTCTTGTTTTTCTTCAACTTCAAGCCGTTTACGCTTTTGTTCAAGCCAGGAAGAATAATTGCCTTCAAAAGGAATACCTTCACCCCGATCCAATTCAAGGATCCATCCAACCACATTATCCAAGAAATAACGATCGTGGGTAATCAACACAACGGTTCCCTTGTATTCTTTCAAATAATTCTCGAGCCATGCGACAGACTCAGCATCCAAATGGTTTGTTGGCTCATCAAGTAAGAGCATATCTGGTTTTTGGAGAAGCAATCGGCAGAGTGCAACACGACGTCGCTCTCCTCCTGAGAGTGTTTTGACCATAGCATCTCCAGAGGGGCAACGCAGGGCATCCATGGCTATATCGATCGTACGATTTAAATTCCAACCATCAACAGCATCAATTTTTTCTTGAAGTTCTGCTTGCTTATCAATCAAAGCCGTCATCTCTTCGTCGGTCATTTCTTCCGCGAACTTAGCACTCACTGCATCAAATTCTGTTAGAAGATCTTGGATATGCTTCAATCCACCCATAATATTTTCTTGAACAGTCTTTGTATCGTCCAGCTCTGGCTCTTGGGCAAGATAACCCACGCTCACACCTTCCGCAGGCCAAGCCTCTCCTGTAAAGTCAGGGTCAAGGCCGGCCATGATTTTAAGCAAGGTGGACTTACCAGAACCATTCACACCGATCACGCCAATTTTAGCGCCTGGAAAGAAAGAAAGGTAAATGTTTTTTAAAACTTGGCGACCACCTGGAAAGGTTTTCGATAAATCTTTCATAACATAAATATATTGATATGATGCCATCGACACTTTCCTTTACGCTGCATGGATTGGGGGGTTATTTTGAATATGGTGGGCCCGGCAGGACTCGAACCTGCGACCACACCGTTATGAGCGGCGTGCTCTAACCAACTGAGCTACAGGCCCTCCAATGGATGCAAAGTACCAATTTATTTAAATTCGTCAAGAAAATTCGAGAAGTCTTTGCGTTTTTCATAATTTATGAATAACTGACAAAGACTTCTGATCTCACCATATATCATTAGTGAGACATGCTTTTACGCACTAAGCGCCATAGAGTAAAGCGATTGTGGATTGAGGCTTGCTCCCCCCACCAGCACACCACCAACAGAATCAAGACTTAAAAAGAAAGAAGCATTTTGAGGCGTCACCGAACCACCATAGAGAATGCCTTCCGCTTGAAGGCCAAATTCTTTCAGCGCCCCCTCGATCGTTTGATGCATTTGATCTACATCCTCAACATTTGGCACACGCCCAGTTCCGATCGCCCACACAGGTTCATAGGCAATCATTAGATGCGTGCCACTATACCCTTCGATGATTGAAAGCTGATCTCGAATAATCTCTGCCGCTCGGTTGGATTCACGCTCTTCAAGCGTCTCTCCAACACATAACACTGGGCAAAGCCCCTCTTTTGAGGCTTCTTGCATTTTCTTTTGCAAGAGAGCTTTATTCTCCCCATGATGCTGTCGTCGCTCAGAATGACCAATCAGAACATAAGCGGCCCCAATATCTTTTAGCATTGCAGCACTAATATCACCTGTATAGGCACCTTTCGGTGCTTCTGAACAATCTTGCCCACCGACATCAACGTCGTGAGGACGATCTTTTGCAACCATCTCTAAATGGATGTGTGGGGGACATATCACAACATGATGATAAGGAGGATGCTCCTCAACAAGCGCTTTAAACTGCTTTAGATAAGAAGATACATCCTCTTTAAGATTATTCATTTTCCAATTGGCAAAAACGTATTTTTTTTTCATATTCATTTTTTATGCTATTTCATTTCTATCAAGGGTTACCATAAAATATTTAAAGGCATCATTTTCTGGTTTATAGAAGGCATCTTTATCATCTTCAAGGGCAACAAAACCAGGATTGAGGTAGCTGTATACAATGCGATAATGCGTACCGTCATCAAACGCACGTGCCATAGATACTTCTTGAAGTGGAATATTTTTCCAATCTATTTCCATATTGGTACTCATATCATGAAGCCCCTTTAATCCCTGAATATTCTGAACCCTATATTTTTTATCATTGATTGGTGTAATAAAACTTTCAGAAGTTAATGGATGGAAAGCTTCTAATGTTTCAAAATCTATATCAGAGAGTCCTAGTAACTTAAGGTGAACTTGATAGATAGGCGCATCTTTGCCATGTCCTTTTGCGCGGAAATTCACAATGCGCTCATCACGATACCCAATGCCGTTCGTTGCTTCAAGCGCAGCACCTTCATCCAATAAGGATAATGGCAAATCGGATTGTGTCACGAGCATGCGTATGGGGCCACCCGATGTAAACCAGGTAAATGAATTTAGATTGGTGGGAGACAATGATCTGATCGCATGTTTTAGAGGCAACACACGAGAAGCTGGAAACTCTCCCCATCGTACCGCACTTGGCGACATACTTGGTGAACCTGAGCTTTTTTCACCTTCTTCTTGTTGTTGAATCATTTTGGATGATCGAAGACATCCCATGAATGATAGTTCAGTGAGCGATTTTTTTCGTTTTGAAGAAGAATCTGTCTCAGAAATGGACATCTCATCAAAAGACTCTGAAACGCTTGCTTCTAAAGAGCCACATGGCAGCATACTTGCAAAAACCATTAAGCTTCTTAAACTGAGTTGATAATTCATGTGCCCTCCTTAAATTTGATATGCCGATTTTGGCTTGTACAGAGTATCGCCCTAATATTTAATAAATTCATAACATTGCTGTTTAATATCAGGGGGGAGTTTCTGTAAACCACTAAATCATAATTGGGAAAATTTTTATTCTTTTAAACTACCACTCCATTAGCCGCATTATTCATACAATATAAGGTTTATCGTAAGATTCAGACACGCGGCCATATCATGACAAAAGACATAATATTTGTTAAGATTGTTAAGATAACAAATATTATAAAGGGGGAAACAATGAATAAAGCATATACTTTACTAGCAGTATCCGTGGTTGTTTTTACGACTGCAGGATGCGAATCGAGAGAATCAAGCCAGATTGGCGGAGGGCTTCTTGGGGCTACCGCAGGTGCTGTTATTGGCGCACAATTTGGTGGCGGTGTTGGACAGCTTGTGGCTGTAGGTATTGGAACACTGGCAGGTGCTTTTGCTGGCAGTGAAATTGCAAAACGTATTACACAAACAGATCACCATTATGCTGAAGAACGTGCTTATCACACACTTGAGACAGGAAAACCAACCCGTTGGCATAATCCTGAGAGCCAGCACTGGGGAGAAATGACGGCAGGCCCTCGCGTTAAACGGCATGGCAAACTTTGTCGCGAATATACGCAAACGATTTATATCGATGGAAAACCGCACAAAGCACATGGGACTGCTTGCAAAGAAGCCGATGGCTCCTGGCGTTTAAGTAATTAATCTTGAGAGAGCATTTGCTCTCTCTTCTAAACCTTAAAATCCGAAGGCGGCGTCATAATCACGAGGGCAGGAAAGATTTTTTCCTCAAGTCATGAGCCGCTAAGTTTTGTCTCTAATGCAAAAGGCTATTCATTTTTACTGAGTTTGCCTCTCATCTGCTTCTGCATCCGATAACCATGTCTGCTCTTTTTCTAGAATTTTAAATTGCGTTTGGGCCCTTGCTTCATTCAGTGGTTGTGTTTTGGCCTCTGCAGTAGCTGTGTATTCAATACCGATGAAATGAACGCCTAGATCTTTTGCCATTTTCTCAACTGACTCCAGATGTTTTTTCTTGTCATCGATAAAGACGATCTGCTTAGGCATGCGCTTCATATACAAAAGAAATGCTTTTAAAGCCTCTCCTTTTGAAACAGCACTTGTAAAAACCACCCCACCTTTAAACATGGGCAAGGTTGCATTTCTAAATGACTGTTCCCTTGCCGGTTGTGTAAGATCTTTAAACGTTGTAGGCATCACATCAGCCCATGATTTTTCAAAATGATACCCCTGACGTGATAATTCAGAAAGTCGTCAATCTTCCATCGAAGGAATGTTTCCAAAAGAGCCTGTAAAGCAATTCGTTAGCGCAAGAACAGGCATTCCCTTGTTTTGTAAATTTGTTATTAACGCTCTCATACGATCATCAACAGGACCATTTTGCCGCTCTAAAAAAATAATGCTGAACAGAGTTTGAGCGTTTTTTACGCCAATCCGTTTTTCAAGCGCACTTTGTAGACCTTCAAGGTATGCTTTATTCTGTATTTGTAGAATCTGATCATAGGGATGCATTAACACATCATCCACATCAAACACAACGAGGGTGCCCGTATCTTTGTTCTCCACATGTTTTTTGATGATCTCGACGTTACTTGTTTTGATTGTCTCACCAGAGCAGTGTCCTCCAGCACACAACAATACCAATAAAAATGTATAATATTTATTCATGTCTTCTCCATTTTAGAGTGGCTCTACCCACCATTCTGAGGCTATGGCAAGACCAAAGCTTTTAAGTGCTTCTTTTTTCAGAACATCATGCGCACCGCAAACCACAAAAAATTGGGTTGCACCCTGCATCTTCACTTTATCTCGAACGGTTTCAATCAATCGACGGCCCACCGGTTGTCATAAATCGTCACTACCCATGCAAATGTCATCAATCATGGGTCTTAGTCTCCTGGATTGTAAACTTCTGGAGCGGGTATAAGTCTGCCGATAATAAATCCCGGTATTTTTCCGTCTACGTATGCTGCGGCAAACATTAAATAGTTTTTATTGATGAAAAGCTCTTGAAACCATTTCCTTTGCGCTTGATCCCCCAGAAGACCAGCGTAGCGCCATAATTGATGTTGTGCTTTTTCGTAGTTTAAGCGTTTATCTCGCCATAGCGACATCAGCGCTTCTACATCAAACAAAATAGTCGAGCGTATTAAGTCATGTTCCACGGACTTTTGACTTCCTTTATGTTAAAGACGTCATGAATGACAATATATATTAACGCTCTCATTTTTCCTTAATCTATCATCAGCATTGCCAAAAGTAACTTTGATTTTGAGTGGAATTTTGGCATAGTTATCTAAATTTAATATAACAATAACGCTTATAAAGGCTCATTTTATGTCAACCTTAAGCCCACAAACGTCAAACACACGGAACGCGCTTACAATAACCTCACATAGGGGAAACGACGTTATCCCGTTCCTTAACGATTTAGGTCGTCTTCGCATCGAGATATTTCGGGATTTTCCCTATCTGTATGCGGGACGCATGGAATATGAATCAGACTATACAAACATGTATAAAGAGTGCCGAAACAGTTTTTTTACCGTTGTAACGGATGGTGAGCAAGTTATTGGTATTTCAACGGCTGTCCCTCTCATCGAAACGGCCGAAATCATTCACTCATGCTTTAGTGAAGCCGGAAAAGATCTTCATGATTTCTTTTATTTTGGGGAGTCCGTACTTGATCCACATTACCGCGGGCGCGGAATTTATAAGGCACTCTTTGATGCAAGAGAAGAAGAAGCAAAACGGCAAGGCTATAAATACGCCACGTTTATTGCTGTTATGCGAGATCAGGATGATCCAGCAAAGCCACAACACTATCAACCACTCGATGAAACCTGGACACGCTACGGGTATCAGCGTCTGAACCTTTATATCACGATCCCCTACCCGACTGTTGCACGCACCAGTCCTGCAACACAGAAAATGCTGAATAACGAAGGTGATATCGTTCCGCACAACCTCCAGTTTTGGTATAAAGAGCTTGACTGATACACGTGTGAATCCCACTCAAGCAATAACCTGTGGTGCGCTCAATTATCGTTTTGGGAATGTCAAAAATGCCTCTGACTATTTTCAGAAAATTGAGATGCTGCTCCGCACCGCACGTGGGCACGCTATTGATGCACTTCTGTTGCCAGAATATGCTGGTCAAGAATGGAGCTGGACATTAGCAGACGACGAACCCACAATCTTTAAAATGCTTCCCAAAGAAACGGATTACTATCTAGAACAAATGGGAGCACTTGCAAAACAATATGCTATCACCCTAATCCCCGGAACTATCCCCATTATAAACACAACGACCGGCAAATTCACAAATCGTGCTTATGTCTTTTCTCCAAAAGGAGACATCATTGGATGGCAAGATAAAATTTCTTTAACGCAATCAGAAATTGCAGATGGTTTTTATGAAGAAGGTAAGGTTTTAACTGTTTTTTCAACAGAATGGGGGAACTTTGCTATCTTAATTTGCTATGACCTCGAGTTTCCTGAGTTAGCTTTGCATTTAATGGCGCAAAACGTTGATTATATTTTTGCCCCAACCTATACACCTTCAAGAGCAGGTTTTAATCGTGTTCAGATTTCAGCGCGCGCCAGAGCTCATGAAAACCAATGCTTTGTCATCCATGCAACCGCAGAAGGACAACTTGGAAAACTGGATGAATATGCAATCGGTAAGTCTGGCATTTATGGCCCCATCATTGAACAATATGCACCATCAGGACGATTTGAAACATGGGTAGACCTGATGTGTTACCATACCTGCACTACAAATTTTTTAGAAAAACTTCGCAAACACGGAGAAGTTAGAACGTATCATGATCAATCCAGGCTTATGAAAAGAAGCATAGATATTAATAAAGTGACAATAATCAGCTTAAATAAATAGATTTGCTATACTTCCTTATATACTCTTTGCATTTCAAGATACATTTGACAAACAGACTTATTTTGTATAAAGATTATAAGGAATGGTTTTGAAAATAGATGATATTTTCAAAACGCAATTACTCACATTAAGCATTGGAGAAGATCAAATGAAGAAAATTAATCTTGTTGTCCCAAGCGGTGAACATATTGTATTTTTAGTAAGAAAAGCACGATAATAAAAAAACACGGTCATCCTATCATTTTATCTATAAAAATAAACAGACGATAAGGATGTCATCCTAATAACTTATATGTGTATGTGCTATAAAGCATATGACATATTGTGCTCCTCTTATTTTTCTAATTTTGAACCAATAAACCGATCTAAAAGCTTATAGAGTTTTTTGTTGATTGCATCAAAATCTGCATTCACAAAATCCTCCAACTTCTGGATATAGGAACCATGGTTCAGATCATTTTGACAATGATCCGCCATTTCCTTTACCAGATCTTTTGTTAATTCTAGATGACACTGCGTTCCAAGTGTTCGTTCGTTAAAACGAACTATTTGCCTGGGGCACCCCGGACTTGTTGCCAAAACAACGGCTTCATCTGGAAGTCCCGGCATATCTTGATGCCAATGGGCAACATCAAATGTCGTTGGAAATGATTCAAACAGGGGATCCTTAGTGCCTTTACTTGTCAAAGATATTGTAAACACACCAACTTCACGTTTAGGGCTTCGCTCTGTTATGGCTCCCAATGCTTCTGCAATCAATTGCACTCCAAGACATACACCAAAAACGAATTTATTCGCTTGGATACTCGCCTTAATCAACTCAATCTCATCACTTAAATAAGGATATTGAATAAATTCTCGAGGGCTTTGTGGGCCTCCCATCACAAAAAGAATATCGAATGCGTCAACTTTTGGGAATTTTTCACCTTTGTAGCTGTGAATTTCGCTCACATCGATGCCATGATGATCACACCAAGTCTGAATCGCACCTGGTTTTTCAAAAGAAGCATGTATCAAAATAACTGCTTTCATGATTCTTCTTCCTCCTTAAACGAACAATAAGATTTTTTGGTGCACAAAGATGTTTATCTATCAATAGGTTATATAAAAGAGTGATGACTATCCAGCAAAAAATCCTGAAGGTGGATTTTCTAAAAACGCCGCTTCTTCTGCAGACGATTGTCTACCTAGCATTGCGTTTCGATGAGGAAACCTGCCGAATTTTTCAATTGTTCGATAGTGGCTTAAAGCATATGAGAGCATCACCTCATCCTTTAGCTGACTAAAGAGCTCAACAGAATCCTTTTGATCTTCTAAAACCTCACTGTGTTCAAAAGGTAAATAAAGAAAGGCACGCATCACATTGGGCAATGCGTGATCTTGCTTTTGGTCTACAGATGCCCTTGCAATACTTAAAGCAAGAGCATCTGTGCTAAACATTTGAGGCGATTTTCTAAAGAAATGCCGTGGAAATTGGTCGAAGAGAAGAACAAGCGTAAGCGACCCAAATGGATCTTGCTTCAGCGGTTCTAAATCCAATCGCTGTGCCTGATCATACATCGGCCTAAACATTTCGGTGATAAGGGCATCATAAGCATCCCTACCACCAAACCAAAAAGATTGGTATTTTGGCTCTGTCTTAGAACCAAACCAAAAGTCTAGGATTTTATCCACGTCAACCATTGAAAGCTCTCTACTTAAGCGTATACGTTGCAGTCACGACAGCCTTTACAGTTTTGTTAATTGTTGAGGTGTCATAATAACCGCTATCCGAGATATCAAAGTTATATTCTGGCGTAATTTGAAACACGCCCTGGCGAATAGACTTGAGTTTGTTAAGACTCACATCACTGCTATCTGCTAAATGATCCGCTCTTTTGTAAGCGTCTTTTGCAGCCTCTTCGAGCAATTCCACCTTAACCTCATCAATTTTTGTATAGATGAAATTGGGTGGGAAGGAAGAAAATTGAACGCCCTGTCCAACAAGGTCATTGGAGTCACGAGAAATCTTAAAAATCTTATCCGTATCGGAAGATGCTACCTTAAATTCAAGGGAGGCTTCATAGGATTCAACAACATTCGTAGAAGCACCTGTATCACTCAGTTTATATTGGGGAAAAATGCTAAGTGGGTTAAACGTTATATCGTCATGGTCTATACCATTCTTCTTTAGAAAGTCGAGTACTTTTGTGCGATCTTCTTCAATTAGACGATAAGCATCCGTCATATTGGCATGTCTTACAACAAAGCGACCAGACCATACGGCAAAGTCAGAAACTATTTTTTTTTCGGCATATCCTTTTACCTCGATACTTGTTCTCTCTACAAGAAATCGCTCTGTGAGTTCGCGCGTGATATAAACTATTGTGCCAAGAGATAATACAGCGATCAACAGGCACATTAGTCCAACAGGTCTTTTTGATTCCATTTTAACACTCCCATCTGAATAGGTAAGACTATAAAACTATACTAAATATAGCCCCATACACAATACGCTACTTTTACCATATTAAAGATTATGGAAAATTAAGTAAAATAATAGCACTAGCACATACGATGCGATCAAATGATACCGCCACGTAAAAAAACACCCCATGTACCTTCTCGCCATTCTTCGCATCTTAAGCATCCTAAGAAAGCGTTCACCGTCCAATCCACCCTATGTTGCGATCCATACATCAACCAACCGTCATCCACACTGCGTAGCCACTGCCCCACAAAGCGCCGCAACGCAATGACGCGGTGCTCATTGTTAAAATGAACGCCCCTTATTTAAAGAGGCCAATCTCGCTCAAGGTTAGAATGAATGGGTATTACAATTTTTACGCCGGAATCTTTTAAGGAGGACCATTCTTTACCCTGGAAAACCGATCCATCACCACTGAGTAACTCCGCTTTGCAAGTGCCGCACTTTTTTAATCGCCCAATGTATCTGATCGAACCTTCTTTTTTCTTATGTTCAGGCGTATTGACAGCAAACAAAGCTGATTATTGTTGGCCATTCAAATCACTCTGTTCCTAAATGACCTGGGTTTTTGAGTACGCTGTCTAGTCTTTTGAACACTTGATCGAGAATATTCGAAAGCGCGCCTTTTAGCTCGGCACCATTATTTCTCTCCCACAGCTTTGCATTTTCTTCTATATTTTCTCCTGCTTTTGGCAGTGCTGCAGTTGCTGCAATATGGAACTTAAAAATAGGCGTCTCGAGTGTGTTTTCAGCTTTTACCAGCTTCTTAATTTTCGCACCCGTTGGATAAAGGGTTACGAACAAGGTGCCGGTTATCACATTGAATTGAGGATTCAATTTGTAGATAAATTTGCTGGTTAGCACACCATCCGTGCTTGCGCGTTTGAAAATGTCTTGGTGTTTTTCATCATTCAGCCCTCTTACATGATTGATGCGTTGCACATGAAGCCATTCAGTATTTTAGAGCACGTTGGAAAGCCGGCTACTAAATTTTTCTTGGAAATTAAATTCTTGCAATTCTTTTTGAAGATTGACCGTGGCATCATTGGCAGAATTTCCACGATGGTTCCTGATGGCGCAATCAGCCAAAACAAGAAGAAAATCTCCTCCAGGAACAAAAGCATTTCCAACACCATAACGACTGAGATTTGAACTTTCTATATCAGTCTTAATTGTCTTATCACACTCTTCGATATACACATCGGTGCTTCCAATTTCCCGTTGAACACTCTCAGGGAGTGAAACGATATCCCTTCTGGAGTTGCATCCTTGCAGCACGAAAGCGCCTATGGAAACCAGCACTATATTTTTGAATAGCCTCATTTATTACTCCTCAGTAATTAAAAAATTGTCGACACACTGACTTTTGAATTCTTGAAGATCTATGATGTTTTCTGCTCTTAACTCTAAGATGATGGGATACTGCTCCAAAGCAGGAGAATTTTCTTTAGGAGACGGTGAGATATTAAATTCTATTTTTTTTGCAGCAATCATTTTCGTGAAAAGCTCTCGAGAAAGAAAAAACGATGCTTTCCTTATGGTTGCTTCCTTTCTGATGTTAAAATGTACGGATCCACCAGATGGTAAAGCTACACTACGTTCTTCCATTACCTCTATCGGATCTTGAAATGACGTGATGATGTTAATGGGATGAGCTGCACCGTCAATCATCAGCGTGCAGACTTCATGGGGATTGATCTTATATTCTCTGCCCTTTTGCTCTATGTGCAACTTTGCTTTGATAGGGGATTTTCGAGTAACTGCTTCCTTAGCATATTTTAAGGAGAGTTTTGCCTCGTTACTATTCTTGATGGGAAGGAGATTGTATTTTGCAACACAATAAGCCTCACCCGTTAAATGTTCTTTTTTTAAATTCTGGATGCGTATGCATGCATCCTGAAAGCCATATGCCGACCGATGCCACAAGGCCAATTTTCTGTGCAAAACTTCTTGATGTTTGTGAATCGTTTTCTATCATCGTATTGTTAGCCCCCCTACTCATAAATACTGATAAAGATTATGCAAAAAAAATCTTATCAAGCAAAAATTTTCCGTCAAGACAAATTAAGCGCTTAAAAAGTTATACGCTCAGAAACGCATAGAATCCGGGAGATTAGTGAAAATAGTGGAACTGGTGAAAGTGGCGGGAGTGACGGGACTTGAACCCGCGACCTCCGGCGTGACAGGCCGGCGCTCTAACCAACTGAGCTACACCCCCATATCGATGGGATGTCTGATGAATTAACCTTTTTCACACGAAGCGTCAAGGGGCTTTTTGCAAAAATTGCAATATTCTTCAGAAATTTCTCCCCTATCCCTGAAATTATGAGCATGCGATGTTATTATTGCAGCAGAATAGATACTTAAAACCCCTGTAAATTCATGAAAAATGACTGGAGCAGATCTGAATCTCGATGTAGCTTTCAATTATTATGGTTTTAAGCTTCTCTAGAGATAGTCGCCTGTTTGTTTGGAGGATTGCCTCTGATCCGAGACTTTGATATCCCTGCATCATTAAAATAGCGATACGTAAGCCACAATGTATCCCAGCCTCCATCTGTTCCTTGATTTGATGTGGCCGTAAAAAATGATCTAACGTGCACTCAAATAGCTCGTTTGGATCTTTTTTTCGGACTGCCAATGAGAAAAATAACAACTGACGGCACCCGCGGCGCTAAATGCGTAAGAGAGGCCAATCATAAGCTATGCAAAACTCTTTAAATTAAAATAAAAAGTCTACCACGCTTCTAAACTGTAATGAAATGTAAGGGGAAGTTTTTGAAGTGGTGGGCGATGAGGGGATTGAACCCCCGACCCTCTCGGTGTAAACGAGACGCTCTCCCGCTGAGCTAATCGCCCACATCAAATTTAATAATGGTTCTATACACGATCATGAACAGGAGGACAATAGGAAATCTCGAAAAAATAAGAAAATTCATGGATATTTTTAAGAGTGGCCTTT
>JBQCDM010000106.1:0-2383 GCA_051961235.1 Nucleicultricaceae bacterium (SeqCode) | reverse complement strand
TAACGATCATCTGCGTACCACCCTGCAATTTGAACGCGCAACAGATCAAACTTACCTAAAACGTTTTGGTTTTATGGGACTTGGCAATAAGAGTGTTTTAACAACAAAAGCGAACCTCGAGGGCTTTTATGGTCGAAGTTACTTTAGTCTTGAAAATTATCGTTTTCAGGGATTACGTACCGATGACCGCGATGCCACAACACCATTGATTCTGCCTGTCCTTAATGCGGAATACATTGCACCGTCCAGTTGTCTTGGTGAAGAATGGCGTTTTAAATTCAATGCTCTTAATCTCAATCGACGTGAGGGCGATAGTGTGCGAAGGCTCTCATCCGAAGCCAATGTTCACCTACCTCTTATTTCATCGTGGGGTAATGTGTACGATATTGGTGCCAAAATGCGGACAGACCTTTATAACTCTGTCATCATGGATCCCACAACACGCGCAAGTGACGAAAATACAACAGGCCGATTCCTTCCACAGTTTTTTGCTAATTGGCGTTTTCCCATGATCAAAGCAACAGAAAAAAATCACTTCATGGTAGAGCCCGTTGCTGGCGTTGTTGTTGGTACGCAATCGGGACCCAATCCAAAAATCCCAATCGAAGATGCCTCAATCGAATACAGCATTTACAACTTTGATAGCGAGAGTCGTTTTGCAGGTCTTGACATTGTCGATGGCGGAACACGTTTTAATTATGGCGCCAACTTTGATTCTGATACGAAAGACTACGGCAAGGCTAATATTTTTATGGGCCAAAGCGTTTCGATACAAAAACCCAAAGCTTTTCTTCAAAATACCGGACTTGATAATCGTTTAGGCGATGTTGTTGCAGGCATTCGTTATAATTTTGAAGATTGGCTTGATTTAAGATCTCGCGCTTTATTAGATCGGACAACATGGACAACAAAGCGTCATGAATTTATGATTAAATTCGGTCAGCCTGTTTTGAACCTTTCATCCACCTACACACTTTTGCCTAAGCAAGAATTTTTTAATATTACGCGAAAAACAGAGCAACTTGGTCTTTTACTCAATACACAGATTAATGAAAACTGGTCGGGCAATCTGAATAGCATTCGAGAATTGGGTTCGGGTGGCGGCAGCTTGTCGCACGGTGTAAGCGTAACGTATAGCGATGAATGTTTTATTTTCTCCGCGAGCATCTCGAAGAATTTCTACCGTGACCGCGACCTAAAACCAGGCACCACAATCTTCTTTAGACTTGTCTTTAAAAATATTGGAGAAGTCAGTCAGAGAACAACCATGAATAACAACGACATCTCTGATCCTCTCGCGTCCGAGCGCAGACGTTTGCTTGGCATCTTTTAGATTATTTGGGGTCAGAAGGCGTCTTTATCTCTATTTTTCTTGGCTTCTGGCCTTCAGGCATGTCGCGATAGAGCGTAATTTTGAGGAGGCCATCTTCCAAGGACGCATGCTCCACGTGAATATAGTCTGCTAATTGAAAATGTCTTTCAAAGGCACGCCGCGCTATACCGCGATGAATGTATTGAATTGAGGGGTCTTCAGACCTTGATTTCCCTGCGATGGTTAAAACAAAATTGTGTCTTGTAATAAAAAGATCATCATTGCCAAACCCTGCAACAGCCATAACCAAGCGATAACGTTGCTCTGAAAGTTTTTCAATATTATAGGGCGGATATGACGCATGCGCTTCTTCTGAACGCATTGCTGCATTGAGCAACTGAAACAAATTATCATACCCAACACTGGAGCGAAATAGAGGGGTTAGATCAAATATTTTCATTATTCGTCAACAATCCTTGATGGTACACATGCCTAATCATAACGAATTTATCGAGAAATACCAATAATGATAAAAAAACACCCAAAGCCAAGCCTTGGGTGTTTTTCAGAAGATTATAACAACAATTGGCCTTATTTCTTAAGACCAAAGCTGCCGTACTTGGAATTGAACTTGGAGACCTGTCCGCCCGCTGTGTCGATAAGACGGTGAACACCAGTCCATGCAGGATGTGTGGATGTATCAATATCCAAACGCATGACATCACCTTCTTTACCCCACGTTGAACGGGTTTCAAATTCAACACCATTTGTCATGACAACTTTAATTGTATGATAGTCTGGATGAATTTTCTTTTTCATAAGATAACCCCAACGTAAATAAATTATTCTTTGCTTTTAATCGACTCGCCCTCAAATTGCAAGATGAATTGTATAAAGGATCATCTTTTCATTGTGTACCTGGCATCTGATCTAACACCCACGCCTCAGAATCTTGCAATAGATTTCGATAAGCACTGTTAAAAGCCTCAAAAACAGCTTGCTTGTCTTTACCTTGAAGCGGAGATGCTTTTGAAAGAAACGTTGAAGCCACGACAGATCTAGAAGGAAGAC
>JBQCDM010000105.1:0-21807 GCA_051961235.1 Nucleicultricaceae bacterium (SeqCode) | reverse complement strand
CCTCTCGTATGGGGCTTGATAGTCTTTTGGTTCTCTCTGGCATGGAAGGACGTGCATTAGATGTTAAAGGGGATCAACAACCAGACCCTGCGGCGTTTGAAGCGCTTTGCCAGTCGAAAGGGGCAGCACCTACCTATGTGACGCCAAGCCTAAAGCTTTAAGGCACTTAAAATGCCCTGTACTTTTGATATAGGGTATCCTAATACAATCTAAGTCACTAGATAAGATTTAAGAAGTTAAAAAGAAAGAGGAGGCGTAAAGGCCTCCTCTTATTTGTATTAGCTGACTTGTTCAGAGACGATCATATCGCCGCGTTTAATATTAAAATGTAAGAGTAAACTCGCGCTTACAAAAATAGATGATAACGAGCCAATAGCAACGCCAATTAAAATGGGTAAGCTAAAGACAGAAATCACAGGCCCTCCAAAAAGATAGAGTGCAAGAAGCGCAAGAAGCGTCGTCGTGGATGTCATGACGGTTCGAGACAGTGTCTCATTGCAACTGCGGTTAATGACATCGGCTAAGGGGGTTTTTTTGTACTTTCTCAAATTCTCTCGAATACGGTCATAGATCACAACCGTATCATTCACCGAATATCCAAGCGTTGTAAGGATAGCAACGAAAGCGGTTTCTGAAAACTCAACACCTGAGAGTGAATAAAACCCCATAATACTTATACAGTCGTGTAGGAGGCTGATAACACAGCAAAGGCCAAACTGCCATTCAAAGCGTATCCAAATGTAGAGCATGATCAAGATAATTGCAAAAGCAGTTGCATACAAACCATTGCGTACTAAGTCGCTCGAGACCTTCGGCCCCACCGTCTCAATACGTCGATACTCAATCGTATCCCCTAGCGTTTTTTTAATTTGATCGAGAGCCGCCATTTGTGCTTTTTCATCACCACTTTGACGCTCAATGCGAATCAAAACATCTTTATCGCTTCCAAATTCTTTAAGTTTTGGCTCACCAATATTAAGGGCGTTTAGTGATTCTCGCATCTCGGAGATATTGATCGTTTTCTCGGATCGGACTTCTATCAGAAAACCACCTTTGAAATCGATACCATAATTGAGGCCTTTTGTCGCAAGAAGTACAAAAGAGCCCACAACCATAATAATAGAAATGAAATAGGCCACATAACGAATAGAACCTGTAAAGGGGAGATTCGTGTTCTGGGGAATAAATTGAATGCCACGCATGTTTGTCTCTCCTAAATCTTAAACCGGTAATTTAGTGGGTTTGAAAATGTTAAACCACAAAACAATCAACATGCGTGTGAGTGAAATTGCAGTAAACATCGAAATAGCAATACCAACAGCAAGCGTCACACCAAAACCACGAATCGGACCTGTGCCAAAGAAGTACAAGGCAGCCGCTGCAAAGAGGGTTGTGACGTTTGAGTCGATGATAGTGGACATGGCATGTCTAAAGCCGGAATCAATAGCAGATGCCAACTTGCGACCGAGGCGCATTTCTTCTTTTGTGCGTTCAAAAATAAGTACGTTTGCATCCACAGCCATACCGAGCGTAAGTGCAATACCTGCAATACCCGGTAAGGTAAGCGTTGCACCCATGAGGGATAAAGCTGCAAACAAGAATACTAAGTTAAAGATGAGTGCAACATCGGCAATAAATCCAAAAAGCGAATACCCGAGCACCATGAAAACCACAATGAAAAGCACACCAATAATTGTTGCATGCTGGCCGGCATTGATGGAGTCAGCACCAAGATCAGGCCCTACTGTGCGTTCTTCGATCACCGTAAGTGGTGCTGGAAGAGCACCAGCGCGCATAAGCAACGCCAAATCATTGGCTTCTTGTACGCTAAACTGGCCTGTGATAACACCGCTACCACCCGTAATAGCCGATTGGATAGTTGGCGCACTGATGACCTTTTTATCCAAAACAATGGCAAGGTGTTGCCCAATATTTTGCTGTGTAATTTCACCAAACCTACGACCACCGACGGTGTCAAATTTAAAGTTTACTTGAGGGCGATTATATTCATCAAAGTTAACAGACGCATCTTCAAGATTGTCTCCGCCTAAGAGAACTTTCTTTTGCACCACATACATGGTTGTATTGCCTTCACGACTTTTCTCATCACCTGGCAAGAGTTCACTGCCTGCGGGTGCTGGACCACCATTAAGCATCGAGGCATAAGGAACTTCAGGATTCAGCAAACGAAACGTCATTTTGGCTGTTTGACCAAGAAGGTTCTTGATATATCCAGGGTCTTCAACGCCTGGAAGCTGTACCAAAATGCGATCATCACCTTGTTTTTGGATGTTGGGTTCTTTTGTTCCCGCTTCGTCAATGCGGCGTCTTACAATTTCGATAGACTGCTCAACGATTTTTGCTTTGCGATCGTTAAAAGTTTGGAGGTTAAGATTTAAGGATACTTCTTTTGTGTCCTCATTATAGTTTACATCAAGCTCATTTCTATTTTTTTGAAAAAGCTTCATGGCCTGATCTTTTTGAAAGGCTTCTCTTAATGTAAATTTAACTTTATCATCCATGATTGCGAGTTGGGAGTAGCCTATTTTTTCAGCCCGAAGCATTTTTCGTGTGCTTTCAAGCAAAGCTTCAAGCCTATCTTTCATGGCGGCTTTCAAATCAACTTCAAGCAACAGGTGAGAACCACCTTGCAAATCAAGACCAAGGGTGACTGTTTGCTTTGGAAACCACGTGGGCAAAGACTCTCGTGCTTTTGGGGAGAGAAAATTGGGAAGTGCAATCACTAACCCAACAATACAGGTCACAAAAATGGCCCAGACTCTCCATTTCGGTAAATGAATCATACGGCGTTACTCCCGAACATCTATCTTTAAGTTACTTTTTTTTCACGATGGATGGTTTTTTTAGAGGCTTCGAACTCTTTTCGCTTTTATTGGCTGCCGCTTCCACAGCTTCAGGCTTTGAGGGTTCTGTTTTTGCGACCACGTGGGAAATCATCGTCTTCAGAATACGGATTTTAACATTATCAGAAATTTCAATTTCCATTTCTTGATCATTAATCACTTTAGAGACCGTACCAAAAATACCGCCTGAAGTGATAATGCGATCCCCACGCTTTAAAGCGTTCACGAGTTCTTGGTGCTTCTTTTCGCGTTTTTTGGCAGGCATAATAAAAAGGAAATAACCTAAGACCATAATGAGCATAATGGGGGCGAGATTCATCAAAAAGCCCTGAGTTCCGCCTGGTGCGGCTGCTTGTTGTGCATAAAGGGGGTCAATAAAACCAAACATAATTTTCTCCAAACAATAAAATGATGTGTGAATCTATCTTTTTTTTGTGCATGAATCAAATCGAGATTGTTTTTTTTTGAAAAAAAGCAAAAGGTGTGACGAAAAGGAGTGCCTAAAAAGTTGTTTTTTTGCCTAAGCTTCATCAAAATATTCCTTAAAGCAGCCCAGAGACTGAGTGCTTTAAGGATTTTAATATTACGCCTTAAGGGGCTAGATATTTTGTTGGATCAACAGGTTTGGATGCTTGACGCAATTCAAAATGGAGTTGAGGGGTTTTAACATATCCCGTTTGCCCCACGGTACCAATTTTTTGGCCTTTTTTAATTTTACTACCCTGCTTGACCAGAATTTTATCCATGTGCCCATAAGCAGACATCCAAGTCTCATTATGTTTTATAAGCACAAGATTACCAAACCCTTTGACGGGGCTTGCATGAACAATGGTGCCGTCGCCAATGGCATTAACGGGTGTGCCACGGGGGACATTAATATTAATGCCATCATTCTTAGCGCCGTTAATCACTTGATTAAAGGACAACGTGGTCTCTCCTTTAAATGGCAAAGGCCACGCAAAGTTCGAAGGATCCGTTGCGGCAGGTTCTGTCGCTTCAGCTTCTGCGGGAGATGCCTCACTTGGGGCAGGCGTCACAGTTGTTTTTTCTTTTGGTTCACTGGGCGGTGTTTTGTCTGCCTCTTTCACGGCGGCTTTTTCTACCTTTTTAGTGGATTCTGGTTGAGGAGAAGCAGGCTTTTCTGCTGCCTTTGCCGGTAACTTTAAGGTTTTGGATGTATCCGGTAGGGAGGCTGCACTCTCTTTTTCAATGTCATCGGCATTCGTATCCGCATCAGATTTTGAATCAGTGTTATTGTCCTCATCATCCTTGCTCGGATCAAAGGGCTCTGGCGCTTTTTTAGGTGGCGTTTTGTTATCTGTTTTTAGTGATGACTTTTCGCTCTGCTTGTTTGTGTCTTTGAACGATTTTAATTCAGCATCAATTTCCTCGCCGCGCATGGTGTCAAAGAAGTCATCATTTTGATGTTTTTTTTGTGGTGTGTCTTTCTTTTTTTTCTGAAGAGTAGACGTGCCTATATCGGCACTCTCCTTTGTTGATGCTAGAGGTGCTTCTTGAGGTGCAGCTGTTTCCATATCCACCCATTCGTTGTTTTGTGCTTTGGGTGGGGTTTTCAAAGACGGTTGATTGCTTGGCTCAAGCGGCTCTAAGGGCTCGAGTTGCGTTGTTTCAATCGTGCTCGGTTTTGGTTTTGCACGCAGTTGTGCAATTTTCTTAGATCTTGGCTTTATGTTTTTTGGCAAATAAATCTCTTGTCCCACACGTAGCACAGCATCCAAGGGCAAATTGTTGAGCGTTGTAATGGATTTTTCAGTGACGCCGTACTTACGCGCAATAAACGATAAAGATTGTCCTGATTGAACCACGATCTTACGATGTGATTTGTCTAGGGGGGCTGCCGTGCCATAGGAAAATGCGGCAGGGGGCTCATTGCGCCCGCCACATCCTGTGATAAGAGTGAACGATGAAACTGAGAGTATAAATAAAACAAATGAACGCATTATGAAAATACCGTCTTGAGTGTTTTGAGAGTGGCATCATGGGTGAGATCGATATGCAGAGGCGTGATAGAAATAGCGTTTTCTGTAATCGCCTCTAGATCCGTCTCCACTTCTGTTGGCGTGTTGTCTCTAGGCGCTCCAATCCAATAGAAAGGATTACCATAAGGATCATACCAATCGATAAGATTTTCCCGAAGCGTGCGTATACCTTGGCGTACAACACGAATACCTTTGACCGATTGGGTGATCACAGGCGGGAAGTTGATGTTAATGAGCACATGGGGTGGCCAAGGATTTTCGAGTAATTTTTGAATGATAAGCGGCGCATAATGTTCAGCCGTTGCCCATTTTGTGGGTTGATTATGAATCGTTGCTTGGCTGAGTGCAATGGACGGCACACCAAGCAGCGTTGCTTCCATGGCGGCTGCAACGGTGCCGGAATAAGTCACATCATCGCCAATGTTATTACCATGATTAACGCCGGAGAGCATGAGCGTCGGACGGTCATCTTTGAGAATTTTGTTGAGCGCTACCATGACACAATCCGTGGGCGTACCATCGACCGCATAGCGATTAGTGGAGAGTTTTCGTGCGCGAATGGGTTTTCTAAGAGATAAGGAATGTCCGGCGCCAGAATGCTCGGCCTCGGGGGCTACAACCCACACATCATCACTGATAGTGTGTGCAATTTTTTCCAAAACTTTTAACCCAGGTGCATGAACACCATCATCGTTGGATAAGAGAATGCGGTGTTTTTTTTGAGTCGTCATGCTGTAATCTTCTCCAAACCATTCATATAAGGACGCAACACAGAAGGGATGATGATGCTTCCATCTTCCTGTTGATAGTTTTCTAAGAGTGCAATCAGCGTACGACCGACAGCAAGCCCAGAACCATTCAAGGTATGAACAAACTGTAAGCCGCCTTTTTTCTCCGTGGTGTCAGGCGTTCTAAAACGTGTGTTCATGCGTCGTGCTTGATAATCGCCGCAGTTGGAGCAACTGGAAATCTCACGGTATGCTGCTTCTCCTGGCAACCAAACTTCCAAATCGTAAGTCTTTTTGGATGTGGCACCTGTATCACCCGAGGAGAGCATCATCACACGATACGGTAGGCCCAGTTGCTGTAAAATTTCTTCAGCTGCACCACGCATGCGTTCATGTTCAGCCGCCGATTGTTCTGGATGAACAATGCTCACCAACTCAACTTTGTGGAACTGATGTTGGCGAATCATACCGCGTGTATCACGTCCGGCTGATCCTGCTTCTGAGCGAAAGCATGGGGTGTATGCTGTAAAGCGGGTTGGCAATTGTCTTTCATCTAAAATCTCTTCACGCACCAAATTGGTCAAAGAGACCTCAGCTGTTGGAATCAGCCAGTGGTTTTCTGTTGTTTTAAAAAGATCTTCACCGAATTTGGGCAGTTGTCCTGTGCCAAACAGGGCTTTGTCTAAGACGAGATAAGGTGGAGACACTTCCGTATAACCAAATTGACGCGTATGGATATCCACCATGAAATTACCCAAGGCACGTTCCAAAAAGGCTAATGCGCCTTTAAGGGCAACAAAACGGGCGCCCGACATGCGCGTCGCTGCAGAAAAATCCATGAGACCAAGCGCTTCACCAAGCTCATAATGATGTTTGGGTGTAAAGGCAAACGAAGGAGGCGTGCCCCAGCGCGATACCTCTTGGTTAAACGTTTCATCAGCGCCTGTTGGAACAGCGTCGTCTAAAATGTTAGGCAAATGGGTGAGTATAAGATGAAGTTCAGGCTCGAGGGCATCTCGTTCAGCCTCAAGAACAGGTAAGCGCTCTTTGATGTGGGCGGATTGCTGTAGCAAATCGCTTGCGTCTTTTCCTTGTTGCTTTAAAGCGCCAATTTCTCGTGCAATAGAATTACGCTTGTTTTGGTAATCCTGTATTTCAGTCAGGATATCGCGATGTTTTTTATCGAGATCTAGAATATGTGAGGCTTTTGGATCTTGTCCACGACGAGCAAGATTTTTATCTAATAATTCCGGATTTTCGCGAATCCATTTAATATCTATCAAGAAACTTCTCCATTTTTAATGGCGCTTATTCTCCTCTTTTCAAAGAATTTAATCAAGTGAATAGAAATTTCATAAAGCGAATAAAGTGGGATCGCCAAGCCTAACATGCTCAGCACGTCGGGTGGCGTTAAAAGGGCAGAGAGAATAAGTATGCCAAGAAAACTATATTTTCGGGCGTTCTTCAAATGCTCCGCTGTTAAAACATTCAATCGTGCCAGAAGAATCAGCGCAACGGGTAGTTGAAAACAAATGCCAAATGCTAAGATCAATTGCATCACGATGGAAAGATATTCAGCAACACGCCCTTCGAGTTGAATGGGGAGTGATCCTTCCAATCCATTGGTCTCAAAACTGAGGAAAAAGGACCAAGCAGGTGGGATAATACCATAATAGGCAAAGGCAGCACCGGATAGAAAGAGGAGCGGGGTTGCAATCAAAAAAGGAAAAACAATCCGTTTTTCTTGGTGGTATAGGCCAGGTGCTACAAAAAGCCAGATTTGGCTAAGCAAAATGGGGAATGAAATGAAGATCGCTGCAAAAAAAGCAACCTTAATATAGGTCACAAAAGCCTCTGCAAGACCGGTGTAAATCAAACGACGTCCGGCATGATTTTCAAAAACATTGGCAAGCGGGCGAATGAGGAAGTCAAAAATATTTTGAGAAAAATAATAGCACACTGCAAACGCAACACCAAAGGCGAGGAGTGCGTATAGCAATCGTCGCCTAAGCTCAATTAAATGTGCAACAAGCGGCATATCATGATCAGTGCTCATTGCGGCATACTCTTGTTTTGAGAGGCGGTACGTGCACGTTTTTTAGGGGCATTATTGTTGGGAGTCGGCGTTTCACTCATGATGTTTTTAACGGGTTTTTTTTGCCTTGTGTATTCTTCAAATTCCCCTTCATGGATGTAATGAGAAAAGGATTGTCGCACCTCTTGGGTGATACGACGCACATGATGAAGTAAACGTCCTATCGTTCTTAAGACAACGGGAAGTTCTTTTGGTCCTAAAAGAATCAGGGCTGCAACAACAATAATGAGGATTTCCCCCCAACTTCCAAGATCAAGCATTCTTTACCGCTTTTGATTGTTTTTTTGTGCCGCTGGTTTTCTTTGCTGCTGCTTTTTTTATCACTTTGGTTGTTTGTGTTGGCTTTTTCTTTGACGAAGAAACGGCCTTTTTTGGCAATGCTTTTTTTTCGCTTGGTTGAGGCGTGGGCGCAATTGATTCCTTAGGGTCATCCGTTTCATCGGTGAGACCGCGCTTAAAGGCTTTCATACCTTTTGCCAGATCTTCTGCAATTTTTGGTAGACGACTTGCTCCAAAAATCAGAATAATAACCAATATAATGATGATAATTTGACCAAAGCCAATACTCATGTTTTTCTCCTCTTACCGTAATCCCACAGAGCCTGCAATGAACCGTACCGTCCACTCTATAGGCTCACCTAAAATCCAAGATAATAGATTAAATTCAAATCCCAATTGATGAGCAATCAGTGGCAAAATCACGATCAACCCAAGTAAAATAAACATGCCATAGCTCTCCAATTCGTCAAAGTAACGACCAAATGCGCGCGGTAAAAGCCCTGCTAAAATGCGGCTGCCATCCAGGGGTGGAAGGGGCAAGAGATTAAAAAGAGCAAGGGTGACGTTGATGTAAAGAGAGAATAGGGCCGATGTGCTTACAAAATGTTGCACAGATCCTTCCAAGGTTGAGGCCACAGTCAAGATAAAAACAGAAACATAAGCAAGAGCTATGTTTGTAAGCGGTCCTGCTGCTGCCACAAAAATCATGTCGCGTTTAGGGTGCCCTAGGCGCCAAAAAGAAACGGGGACGGGTTTTGCATAGCCAAAAACAAAAGGGGAGCCAAAAGCGATGAGAAGCCCTGGTATCAAGATGGTGCCGAAAGGATCCACGTGCTTTATGGGGTTTAAGCTCAACCGTCCGGCATTTTTAGCGGTTGGATCTCCAAACATCATCGCCACATAGCCATGTGCTGCCTCGTGCAATGTGATCGCAAAAATCAGGGGAATGCCATAAATGAGGGCGTTTTCTAAAAACGTGCCGGGCGACATGGTGTTGTTTCTAGCTTTCTAAAATTGACTAATAAGGAATAACATAGAACATTGACCATAGCAAATTAAAATGATCAATATTTTCCGCGCTTATCACACGTTTTACTACGCTATTATTTGCATTTTTAAAAAATGGTACAAACAATCCTCTTATGCATATGTGCTTGACAGTTTGTCTTCCTGCATTGACAATTTGTTCGCTTTTAAATGGTAGGGAGTAGATCTCATGAAGAAATTTTCGTTTTTTGGCTATTTTTTAACTATCTTTTTTCTAATGCCGTTGTGGTGTTGTGCAGAGGCAAGTCTTTTTCAGGTAAGCGATGATGTGAAAGAGATGTTCACAGTAAGGCGCGCGCACTCTAAACAAGTTGATTCTACTCAAACACAAGCTTATCAAATGCTTGATGATTTGATGCGCGGTAGCTCAAGCCGCTTTCAAGGCATTTTTGGAGAGGGGTTCTCTCTTCCCTTTGCGGATGAGATCTTGGTTTTAACTGCAGATACACAAACGTCAGGGATTGGATCATCCAGTCGAGAATGGTACTCACCGATTGGCGGAGTTTATATGACGGCGATTATCCCGTGGCCCGTTGATAAGATTGACCTTGCCCTGCATCTCTCACAAGTCGGCAACGTTTCTGTTTGTGAAATGCTTGAACAGTATGGATTTAACCCACAAATCAAATGGGTTAATGACACGATCCTTGGTAATAGCAAGTGCGCGGGTGTTTTGTGTCGAATGTTCCAAAATATTCCGTTCAAAGATAAGGGTTCAAAGAAAGTATCAGAGTCTTTTGCCATTGCAGTGGGTATTGGAATAAACGTGAATATGGAAAAAGATGAGGCAGAACAAAAATATCTGGAGACGCGAGATGCATTTAAGGTGCCTTACACATCAATGCATATGGTTAGTGGTTCTACCTACGACGTGGAAAGTGTTTTGCAAGCAATCATGGCCCAATTAACGAGCAATATTAATCTTCTCTTGCAGAGGCAAGATTTTCAAAATGATTTTCTGCCAAAAATAAAACAACGCTTGGCCTATGTGGGACAAATAGTAGAATATTCGAATGATACTCATGCGCCAAAACAAGTGCTGTTTTATGGTGTCAATAATTCCGGTGAGATGATCTCCTCGGACGGAACTAAAAGTTTTGGACGGATTCGTCCTGTTTCTACAAATATGTAAATATTGATTCTCTATTATATTTTTTTATAATAGATTGTTAAAAAGGGGGGACGCAGAGTACCCCCTTAATAAAAACATAACAGGGGATAAAAATGAAACGTTATATTTTGCTATTGTTGGGATGCTCCTTACTTGGTAGTGCTGATCTTTCAGCGATGTCACAAGCGCGTAAAGACAGAGGTGCTGGCTGTACAGATAATTGTACGTTGACTGGCAAAGATTATATGAGTGATACAAAATTAGCTGGTTTTGATAGCCATGAGAGTAAAGCTACAACAGATGCAAACGTTATGGGCACTAAGCTAGAACAAATTAATAGTATTTGTTCTTCTAAGCCTGAATATAACAACACTATTGGAAACGTTAATTGGTGTGAAAAGAATTGCTCAAGCAAGGGTGGACTTTTGTCGCGCATAAAAGGACGTGCGGATAAAGTATCTGAAGCACTTACAAAGCGTAAAAATCAATGTAGAGACATTCAAGAAACGTACACTAAATTTTTTGGATCTATCGTGACTTCAGATGCTGCAACACAAACATTGAGCCTCAAGGCTGATGCACATGAAAGAATGCAGGAATCTGGCAGTGCATTATCAACATTAGCAGGATCAACGCCTGCTGAAGCAACTCCAGCGGATTAATAGTTTAGCGTTGAATAACGCTTTTGCGTTTTAGCGGAGTGCGTGCTGACAAAGGGAGAATCTTTTGTTCGATCAGAAAATCTTTTGCAGCGCGCATGGCCTCATAGGCTTCTGGCATAAGGGGATAAAAAATAATGGCTGCGTGTGGCATATTGTTCAAGCGGCTTTCTTCAACATGTACATCAGCATCTTTAGCTTTTTTGATGAGACGGATACTGTCGGATGAAAAAAGCTCCGTATCACTGTACTGCACAAACAAAGGTGGTAAGAGAGCAAAATGTCCCAAAAGAGGAGATGCTCTTTCATCCCGTGCATCAGTGTTCTTTAAATACCAAGAGACGAAAGTGGAAACTGAGTCTTTATGAATATAATGCTCGCTTTTTTTATTCTCTTCGTAAGAATCGCCTTGGAGTGTGAGGTCAACCCACGGCGAAAAAAGAAGTGCTGCTTCTGGCAGTTCTTTTTTTTCATCCCGCAGCTGCATCAAAAGGGAGAGAATAAGGTTTCCGCCTGCTGACTCTCCAGCAAGGACGATGTTGCGTGCGGCAAAGGTGTTCTGTGTTAACCATTCAAAAGCATCGGCGATTTGATTAAGTGCGGTTGGAAAAGGGTGTTCTGGCGCAAGGGCATAATCTCCAGCTAAAATGCGCATGCCAAGGGCTTGTGCCAGATGCATCAGATAGGTGCGATGTGAGGCAAGAGAGCCCATGCAAAAGCCGCCCCCATGGATATAAAAAAGGACAGATTGGGTATTTAAAACGGAGGGTTCATACAGTTCGAAATGAATATTTTGGATCATCATCGGGGTGATGTTCACGTCCTTCGCGAGCTTTGAGGAGATGTGTTGATTATTCGTTTGAGCGCGCACCTTATGGAGCGTCTCTTTTGTTATAATAGGGCGCTTAATAATCTTCTTCAAGATAAGCTTGAGCAGATAATACCGAATTGATCGCATGAACGCGCCCCTTTGTTAATTTTAAGTATTTTTTTTAGTCTTAATTTTTTTGTGCAATGACGATGCAACCATACATGCCAAGATTTTCGCAGATCTTTCGTCCCTCTTCAAGGCTTTGAATCGGACCAATTTGGAGGCGATAATCAACGCCGTGCAATGCTCCTTGATCAACAACAATCCCTTTCTTTTCATAAGGCAGGATGAGCGGTGCCAATTCAGGGTTGCTTTGGATCCGCTTAATAAGCATGTTCACATCATCCACGTTAGTAGGAGATGTGAGATGGACGATATAATGTGCAGGATGCAGAGAATCAGTCTTCTGCTGTTCAAGCGGATAGGGGTGATAAACTTGATAGGAGAGACTCGGCATGATGGTGGGCTCATCGGCATCATTAAGCGACGTGGTTGAAAGAGGATCCGTAGCGGCTTCAGGTTCCATGAAGTTTTCAAAAAAGTTATCGGCCAGCACAGGATTTTGCATGATGGGTTCTTCAGGCTTATGAAGAAGTTTTTCCTGGCCAATCGTCAAGCCATCCTGTTCAAGGCTCTTATAAATCGTTTTTTCACGGTGAGGCGTTGAAAGTTCAGATGTGTGATCGGGGTGAATTTTAATGGGGCCGGCTTCTGGCTCGATCACGACAAGTTCTTTTTGAAAATAAGTTTGTATATCGTTTTTGAAATAGAGACCAAGAGCGATGAGGATAGAGATTACGCTGGCTATAATCAGTCCTGATTTTTGAAGAAACCAGGATCTTTTTTGTGAGCGCAAAACCTTGTTCGGCTTTTTGTGTTGCATCAAGAGTTGAGCCCGAGGGTTCGTGGAAGTGCGGTGCGATTGAACAGGTCTTGCGATCTTTTTCATCACCGCATTTCCTCAAGGGGTGTAACCCCCATAACATCAAGACCTGTTGCAAGCACAATCCGTACGGCATCAACAAGGGCATAGCGATGATGCGAAACCGTGGGATTGTCTGGCATAACAAAACGCAGCTCATCGTTGTCACGTCCCTTGTTCCATAGGCTATGAAAACGAGCAGCGAGATCATTTAGATAAAAAGCAACCCGATGGGGTTCAAAGTGGATAGCAGACATATCAAGAATGCGTGGGAAAAGCGCTAAAAACTTGATGAGCGACTTTTCATCTTCATCCTCAAAATGGTGAGAAAAATCAAGCGCGCCGAGCGCCTCGGGTGAGAGATCCAAATCGGGAAAAGAGCTCTTGATGTGTTTTCGAATAGAATGGCACCGTGCATGCGCATATTGCACATAAAAAACGGGATTATCTTTTGTTTGCTCCACAACTTTATCAAAATCAAAATCGAGCGGCGCATCGTTTTTACGCGTCAACATAATAAAGCGCATGACGTCTTTGCCGACTTTTTCAAGCGCTTGATCGACCGTCACAAAAACGCCGGCGCGTTTTGACATTTTCAAAACCTGTCCGCCATCGATAAAACGCACCATTTGGCAGAGTTTGACGACTGCGTCTGCTTGCCTATCTGTAATGGCGCGCACGCCTGCGGTGATACGAGAGACATATCCCACATGGTCAGCGCCTAGAACATCGATTAGAATGGATGAACCACGCTTAAATTTGTCGAAGTGATAGGCAATATCATTGGCAAAATACGTCCAACTACCATCGGATTTTTTCATGGCACGATCCATGTCATCCCCAAATGAGGTTGATCTAAAGAGCGTTTGCTCTCTAGGTTCCCAATCCTCGGGCGGTTGTTGTCCTTTGGGAGGCTCTAGTGTACCTTGATAAATAAGGCCTAATTGTTGCATGGTGGCAAAGGCCGCATCAACTTTACCTGCTTTAATGAGCGCATCTTCGGATGAAAAAATATCATGATGAATACCAAGCGATCCCAGATCATTTTTAATGCGCGCCATCATATGATCCATAGCAAAAGCACGCAAAGGCTCATACCATTCGGCTTCATCCACATGGGCCCAGCGGTCACCATCTTGTTTAATCAGTTCCTCTGCCACTGGGATCAAATAAGTGCCTTGGTACGCCCCTAATGACTCAAAAGGAAGTCCCAAAAGTTCGAGATAGCGCTTGTAAAGAGAGTGAGTAAGCTCACGCGCTTGCCCTCCTGAATCATTCACATAATATTCGCGGGTGACAGTGTATCCAACTTTCTCCAAAACATTCGCCAAAACATCAGCGACAATGGCAACACGACAGTGGCCAATGTGAAGTGGACCCGTTGGATTGACAGAAGCGTATTCCACATTGACGGCAATACCCTTGGGTTGCCCTGCTGTTCCATAGCGATGATTCAGTTTGAGTAGCGTTTTGAATTGGGCTTGCCAAAACGACGATTCAAGCGTGATATTAATAAATCCAGGGCCGGCAATCTCCGCGTTTTGAACGTCTGGATGTTTTTGAAGGGCATCACGAATAACGGCAGCAAGGGCTTGTGGCGATAGACCAATCCCTTTTGCTAAAACCATGGCAGCATTGGTTGCAAGATCCCCATGGGATTCATCACGTGGCGGATCAACCGTAATTTTACTAAAATCAAGTTCTTGTGGCCAGCGTTGCGCTACACTTAAGGCTTTTAGAATTTGGACGAGTTCGGTTTGAAAAAAAGTGTATATGTTCATGATAAAATTGAATAACAATTAAGCCTTTTATTATGGTATATACTGATACCATTGTGAACCCTAATACGCAAAGGTTTTTACTTTTATGTCACACAATACTGCTCCAGAACATCTAGATTTAATCCCTGATACACCCGATATTCAAGGGCACTTAAAAATATCGAAGTCCGCTGTACAACAATTGAAGTCTCTTGCAAAAAAAGATGAGATAGAGACCATTGCTCTTCGTGTTCTTGTTTTAGGGGGCGGTTGTTATGGTATGCAATATCGATTTGAATTTGATTCGACAAAAAAAGAAGAAGAGATAGTTTTTCAATTTGAAAATATCCATATTTTCATTGATGATGTATCCTTAAATTTCTTAAACGATTCTGTTATTGATTTTCGAGAAGACTTAATGGGAGCAGCCTTTGTAATTAGCAATCCGAATGCAGTTTCATCATGCGGATGTGGCAATTCATTTTCTGTTATGTAGAGGCTTTGTGTGAAAATTGTTACTTGGAATGTGAATTCTATAAATGCGCGGCTTGATGCTGTCCTCCATTGGGCTTCAGAAAATAAGCCTGACGTTATGTTATTGCAGGAAATCAAGTGTATTAATGAGGCATTTCCGTCAGGGCCTTTTGAGGAGCTCGGATATAATTTAGCAATCCATGGTCAAAAAACCTATAATGGGGTTGCGATTTTATCGAAGTGGCCGCTTGAAGATATTATCACCTCTCTTGGTGAAGGGGATGCTGAAGCGCGTTATCTGGAAGCTGTGACGGGTCCTTATCGTGTGGCATCCATCTATGTTCCAAATGGCAAGTCAACCGACTCTGACAGATTTCAATACAAGCTCGATTTTATGAATCGGCTTGAGGCACGCATTAGAGACGTTTTGAGTTATGATGAAATGTGCATCTTTGGGGGAGACTATAATATTGCCCCCTATCAGGATGATATATTTGATCCAAGTCTTTCAGGCTCGGACATGCTCTTATGTTCGCCCTCTGAACAAGAGTCTCTTCGGCGGATTTTGCATCTGGGGCTTTATGATGCAATACGTATGCTGTATCCGCTTCATGTAAGAGGGAACAGTCAGCTTTTCTCTTGGTGGGATTATCGAGGAGGTGCTTTTGTGAATAATGAAGGCTTTCGCATTGATCATATGCTTTTATCGTCAAAAGCCCTCGATCGCTTAGTGGCAGGAAATATTGATAAAGAAGTGCGTGCCCAAAAGCAGGCGTCAGATCATGCGCCTGTTTGGATCACGCTGCAGTCTTAAGGCTCAAAACGCCTAACCTAGCTTTGCAATGGCAAGGGATAAGGTTGCTTCGAGGTCTTTATTATCAGACAACCGTTTTCTATTTTTTTCCAAAATTTCAGCAGGGGCCTTCTCGGTAAACTCAGGATTTTCGAGTTTTTTGAGAAGTCCTGCTGTATCAGCTTGAATTTTTTTCAATTCTTGAGCAAGACGTGCTTTTTCTTTCTCAATATCCAGGATGTCACCAACCGGCATCAAAAAAACAGCATCATCAACAACGCATTGGATAATGCCTGTTGTATGAGACGATAAGGGTTGATTCATAGATTCCACGTGAGCTAAGCGCTCAATCAGCGATTTGTGCTGACCCAAACGTTCAAGGATTTCTTCCCGTGCATCGTTAATGTAAAGCGGTAAAGAAATGGCAGGCGGTACATTTAAAATAGAGCGACTTGCTCGAATTTCAGTGATCACACGGATGAGCCATTCCATCTCTTCGACGGCATCTTGTTGAATCAAGGCGTCTTTTAAAGATTTTTCTGAAAGTGGCCAAGAAGACGTGATCAAAGGGTCTGGAGAATCAGAGAGAACGCGCCATAACTCTTCCGTAATAAAGGGCATAAAGGGGTTAAGGAAATGATAGATTTGCGCTAAAACCCAAGCCGCAGTTTTTTGTATTTCAGTTTTGAGGGCGCCATCTTCCCCAAAGAAAATGGGTTTTGCAAATTCAATAAACCAATCACAAAACTTACCCCAAATAAAATGATGTAATGCTTGCGCGGCTTCGTCATAGCGATAGCGATCAAGTGCACCTTCAAGAATATGTCCTAAGTGTGCTGTTTCACTGATAATCCAGCGTGCAAGGGAGGATTCTGTGGTGGATGGATCAAAATTCGGATCATAGGCACAGGCGTTATTAATACAAAAACGCGTGGCGTTCCAAAGTTTGGTTGCAAAGTTTCTGTGATTCTCAACCACTTGCTCTGAAAAACGCACATCGCGTCCAGGTGTGGTGAGCGCTGCCACCGTAAAGCGTACAGCGTCCGCGCCATATTGCTCGACCAATTTAAGAGGGTCTACCACATTGCCCTTTGATTTGGACATTTTTTGTCCCTTTTCATCGCGTACAAGAGCATGGATGAACACCGTATTAAAAGGCGCTTCTCCCATAAATTTAATGCTCATCATCATCATGCGTGCGACCCAGAAGAAGATGATATCATTTCCTGTGATCAGAACGGAGCTTGGGTAATGCTTTTTGAGGCGCTCTGAATCATGGGGCCAATCAAGGGTGAGGAAAGGCCAGAGACCTGATGAAAACCAGGTATCTAAAACATCTTCATCACGCACGAGATCAACATCTTTGCCATAATGCGCGCGGGCTTTTTCTTGCGCTTCCATTTCGGTGGATGCGACAAAGATGGTGCGATCCGGTCCATACCAAGCGGGGATTTGGTGCCCCCACCACAATTGCCTTGAAATACACCAAGGTTGAATATTCTCTAGCCAATTGTAATAGGTGTTAGCCCAGTTCTCAGGTACGAATTGTGAGTGACCTTCTTTAACAGCAGCAAGCGCTGGTTCTGCGAGCGTTTTTGCATCCACATACCATTGCTCGGTTAAACGCGGTTCGATCACGGCATTGGATCGTTCCGCATGGGGAAGCGATTGTACGGTGGGTTCAATATGTGTGAGCAAACCTAACGCTTCAAGGTCCGCGATTACCTTTTTACGCGCATCAAAGCGCTCAAGTCCTTGGTAGGCTTCGGGCGCTTCCTCATTAAGGCAGGCAAAAGAATCAAACACATTAAGCAAGGGAAGATCGTGACGCTTACCCACTTCAAAGTCATTAAAGTCGTGGGCTGGCGTTATTTTTACGGCACCCGTGCCTTTCTCTGGATTGCAATAGGTGTCTGCAATAATTGGAATGGTTCGGTTGGTTAAGGGGAGTTTGACGTATTTGCCAATCAGCTTTTGATAGCGGTCGTCTTCTGGATGGACAGCTACCGCCACATCCCCAAACAATGTTTCAGGGCGCGTTGTTGCAACAACAATAGCGCCGTCTCCTTCTGCGAAGGGATAGGCGATATGCCAAAGGCTACCTTTGGTCTCCACAGCATTCACTTCAAGGTCAGAGACAGCGGTTTGCATCTTAGGGTCCCAATTGACCAGACGGTTGTCTTTATAAATGAGACCATCATTGTATAGCTTCACAAAAACATTGACGACCACGTCACAGGCGCGTGGGTCCATGGTGAAACGCTCAAGCGACCAATCGGCTGAATAACCAAGCGCGCGTTGCTGCTTTAAAATCATGCCGCCAGATTCTTCTTTCCATTGCCAGACGCGCTTGACAAAAGCGTCACGTCCGAGCTCTTTTCGGCTTGTTCCTTCTGATTCTACGAGGCGCTCCACGACCATTTGTGTCGTAATGCCGGCGTGATCCATGCCGGGTTGCCACAATACCTCAAAACCTTGCATGCGTTTGTAACGCACCAAGACATCTTGAAGCGTAAAAGTAAGCGCATGCCCAATATGCAAGCTCCCCGTCACATTGGGTGGGGGCATCAGGATGGTGAAAGGAGGTTTATCTTTTTTTTCAACAAATTTAAAGGAATGTTTAGATTCCCAAAGACGGAGGATCTTTTCCTCGATGTCTTTCGGGGAATAGGTTTTGTCGAGTTCTTTCATGAAACGTAAATTACTGCTGTTGTTGGTTGTTCAATATCTTTTCAATTTGTTCGCTCACCAAAAGCTTCACAAGGGAGGGCAGGTGTTTATCGAGCCATTCCTTCAAGAGTGGTTGAAGCATTTGATTGACAATCATCTCGAGGGTCATTTGCCCTATAGTGTTTTTATCAAAAGCAGGTGTTCCTGCTCCAGTTTGTTGCGGTGCCTTTAAGGTATTTTCTAAATTATTAAAGGCGCTTGCAAACTCGCGCGCGGCTGCTGAAGAAATAATCTCTTCTCTTGATGGTTGAAGCGATTGTTGCACCGGCATACTACTTGGTGTTTGTTGTGTTTTGGGCGATGATAAGTTCACGATAGAACCATCTTCTTCTACCATCTGTGTGAGCTCAATGACAGCCGCCCCAGGCTTTTGGGTCTTTGCATAAGGCGCGCCCGATGAAAAGGTTGGAGAAGCATGATCTTTTATATCCTCAGAGATAATGTTACGGATGGAAGACAAGATCTCTTCAACTTTTTTATCTTCAGAATGCATGATTCTACCTATATATTAAAGTGTTATTCCTCAATTGTGCCAAGACCGACCCAGCGATCTTTCACTTCCTCATAATGCTTTCTCACATCCACACGTTGGACGGGGAGTTTCAACTTATCCACGTTTAATTGTCCCATAGATGCTAAGATATAATAGCCGTACAAAAGATAGTCGCGTACCGACGAAACAAGTTCTGTTTGGGCTTGAACTAAATCTTTTTCTGTATCCAGAACATCAAGAAGGGTTCTCTCACCAACGAGGGATTCTTGACGCGCTCCCTGCAAGCTGATTTCAGCTGCTTTCACACGTACGATATTTTGGGGAATTTTTTCCTTTGCGGCTTTCCATTGTGCCCAATAATTAACAGCGCTCTCGCGTGTGCTATTCGCAGTTGAACGTGCTTCCACTTTGCGTTGCACAGAAGTTTGATGAAGTTGACGCAATCTTGCCCATTCGCTACCCGTTTGGAAAATAGGTATGGTGAGCGTTAGCCCAGCTGATGTTGAGTTGGTTCCAGAAGCACCGCGCACGCTATTACCACCTGCAAGAAGAGCAGCATTATCACGGGTATCTTGATTATTGAATGCGCGTTGAGCGTTTGCTGAAAAATCAAGTGAAGGTAATAGTGAGCCTTTTTGCGCATCAATATCATGCTCTGAGGCACGCTCGGTTGCCAATGCTTTTAAAATGTCTGGGTTGTTTCGTTGTACAATTGCCAAAAATTCTTCGAGTGTTTCGGGAAATTCTATGAGCAATTCAAGGGGTGGTGGCGGTTCAAGGGATGTGGGTTCTTCACCAATGATTCTCATATACGTTGCTTCTGCCGTCATCACTTGTTGCTCTGCACTAATTCTTCTTGCTGCGGCATCAGCTAATTGCGACTTTGCTTGAGAGACATCGGTGAGGGTGAGTTCTCCTACTTCTGCGCGAGCTTCTGCACGCACCAAAGTTTTCTTTAAGATATCTTCATTAATTTTATTGAGTTCTAAAGTTGCCCGACTGACCCAAACGCCAAGGTACGCGGATACGGCATTAAGAAGGGTCACTTGTTCGGATGAACGAACGCCCTCAAAACCAGCGCCTACCGTTTCTTCAGCGGAGTTGACGCTAGCGATGGTGGAACCTCCAGCAAGGATGGATTGCTTAAGTGACACACCACCTGTTGTTGTGGTGTCAGATATTGTGTTCGAGCCAGGACGGTCTTGATTATCTGGACGTGTTACATTTTTGGTTGTTGATGATGAAAGGCCAATGGTTGGTCTGAAGCCAGACTTTGCAATGGGAACAGCTTCGTTCGTGGCCATTTGTGCTTTATAAGCTGCTTTAAGATCTGGGTTTGTTGAGTAAGCCGATGATAAAGCTTTAACAAAGGGGTGATCATTGCTGATGGTTTCACGCTCACCCTTACTTTCACGCGCTTGCCGCTCCATAATCTCTGTCAATACTTGTGCCTGGGGATAGGCTTCACTTGTATATTCTGGCTCTTGGGCAGAAAGATATGATGAAATCCCAATAAGAGATGTCGAAAGTAAAACAAAGTTCAAAAGAAATGTGGTTTTTTTCATTATCAATGCCTTGATTTTTTAATAGTTCTAATACAGTGGAAGCGACGAGTCAATACAACGTGACCATGCATCAATTCCTCCTTTAAGACTTTTTACGTTTGTAAATCCCTTTTGATGCATCAGCAAGCAAGCTTGTAGGCTTCGCACGCCATGATGGCAGAGAACGACATAACAAGCGTCAGGATCTAAAGCGTCAAGTTGTCGTTGCAACGTATCAAGTGGAATATTTTTTGAGTGAGAAAGTGCACAGATGGAAAACTCTTCTGCACTTCGAACATCAAGAATATTCATGTTTGTATCATTTTCAGTGATGCTTCGGTGTAATTCTTCAGGGGTGATTTCAAAGTTACTCAGCATAAAAATCACTCCATGGGGATGGGGAAGCGGACATCGAAGCAAGGATATAGGGTGCTTCATGTTCAAAAAGGGCCGTCGTGGTAAAAGTTTTCTTTACCTTTTGAACCAGGATAGCTTGAGCAAGCGTTGCCTCTGTGCTTTTTAGAAAAAATCCTAATTTTCCGCCCTCTTTGAGTTGATCAACGAGGGAGGTCGGGACCTGAGGAAGCGCACCTTCAATGAGAATAATGTCATAAGGCGCTGCGGTTTGCCATCCTTGCAGAAAATTTGATTGATGAAGTTCAATCTGATAGCCCAAATCATAAAGATGTTCGATTTCTTTTTGAAATAGGTGTGCGTCTTGCTCAATGCCAATCACGGATGACGATAGAAAATTAAGAATAGCCGCTGAATATCCCATACCACAACCCACATCCAATACTTTATCGGTGGGGTGAATGTCGAGGGCGGTGATCAGTTTTGCAAGTGCAAGCGGAGCAAGCATAAAGCGTGTGTCTGAAAGTGGGATGACGCCATCTGTATAGGCAAGGGATGCGCGATTTTTTGGACAAAATTCCTCACGCGGAACAGTCTCAAAGGCCCTTAATAATAAAGGATGACCGATTTGATTTGGTAATAGTTGGCCAAATACCATGTTTTTTCGCAATGTTGCAAAATCAACCATTAATAAATCTCGCCACTTTTTTGTCGCATCTTTTAATTAAAGGATTCATAACATATTATACCTTTGAAAAAAGCATAAAAAAAAGAACAAATACCTAGATAGAAAGGATGTGGCTTTTATGTTGCTCGTTTTCGGTTCAGCGAATGTGGATGTAGTATTTAACTTAAAACGTTTGCCGATGCCTGGTGAGACCCTGTTAACACCAAGCCATGCTCAGTTTTCCGGCGGAAAGGGAGCGAATCAAGCGGTTGCGGCCGCAAGAATGAATGTGCCCACCCTTTTTTTTGGATGCATCGGCCAAGATCCAAGCGGTGATTATCTACAGAAAAAATTAAGGGAGGAGAACATAGAGCTGCATCTGCATGAATCTATAGAAGCGCCCACAGGCAGTGCCT
>JBQCDM010000104.1:0-10506 GCA_051961235.1 Nucleicultricaceae bacterium (SeqCode) | reverse complement strand
TCTCTCTACCATTTTTTTCTTAATATTGGCAATCGACTCAGCAGGATTTAATCCTTTAGGACACGTATTTGTACAGTTCATGATAGTGTGACAGCGATAGAGCTTGAATGGATCCTCTAAGGCGTCCAATCTTTTACCTGTTTCCTCATCACGGCTATCTTCAATCCAACGATTAGCCTGAAGAAGTGTCGCTGGTCCCAAATACCGCTCTCCATTCCACCAATAACTTGGGCAACTTGTCGTACAGCAAAAACACAAAATACACTCCCAAAGTCCATCCAACTTTGCTCGCTCTTCTGGAGACTGCAAACGCTCCCGGTCTGACATCTGTCCTTCTTCTGCCTGCAACCAAGGCTCAACAGACGCATGCTGCGCATAGGCAAACGATAAATCAGGAATTAAGTCTTTGATAACGGGCATATGTGGAAGGGGATAGATCTTTATTGTGCCAGAAATCTCAGCAATGGGTTTTATGCATGCAAGCGTGTTGGTGCCGTTAATATTCATTGAACAGCTACCACAGACCCCTTCACGGCACGACCGTCGAAACGCCAAAGACGAATCTTGTTCTGTCTTCACCTTAATGAGCGCATCCAAAACCATGGATCCGCATGTGGCTAAATCCACCTCAAAACGATCAAGGCGCGGGTTTTGATCCGGCTCGTCTGGATTATAACGATAAATCTCGACCATGCGAATCTCTTTTGCATCCGCCGGAGCCTTAAAGGTTTTGCCCTCTACAACCTTTGAGTTTTTCGGTAATCTAATGTCTGCCATGGTATTTTCCGATTCTGATCTATCTTTTGTTAACGTATTTCAAATCTATTAATAAACTCTAACCTTTGGCTCTACCGTCTCTACTTCATCCGTCAACGTGTTCAAATGAACCGGACGACTTGAGAGCTTGCACGCATGACCATCCCACCAAGCGAGTGTATGAACGAGCCATTTCTGGTCATCGCGTTCGGGATAATCATCACGCGCATGGCCACCACGACTCTCGGTTCGATTGAGCGCTGAATAAAGCGACGCAAACGATTGCCCCATCAAGTTGTCTAACTCGAGTGCTTCAACTAAATCTGTATTCCAGATCAGCGATCGATCGGTCAATTTTAAAGAATGCATTGTCTCATTGACGGCATGTAACTTTTTAACACCTTCTTCAAGAACATCTTGACGACGGAAGACGGCGCAATGTGTTTGCATCGTGCGCTGCATATCTTTGAGCACTTGGCCAACACTTCTATCTCCATTGGCATGACGTAGGCGATCAAACCGTTCAAGCGCTTTTTCCCCTGCATCTTTTGGAAGCGGCTGATGGATGGATGATGGCTTAATCAATTCTGCCGCACGCAAGGCTGCCGCACGACCAAAGACCACCAAATCCAAAAGCGAGTTTGTGCCCAAACGATTGGCACCATGCACAGAAACGCACGCTGCCTCACCAATTGACATCAACCCTTTGACCACCGCATCGGGATTCCCCTCCTGTGGCGCTACAACTTCAGCATGATAGTTGGTTGGAATGCCACCCATATTATAGTGAACGGTGGGTGTTACAGGGATTGGTTCTTTTGTTACGTCAACACCTGCGAAAATACGTGCCGTCTCTGAGATGCCGGGCAAACGCTGCTCTAACAAATGTGGATCCAGATGTTCCAAATGTAATTCTATATAATCCTTATGCGGTCCACACCCACGTCCCTCATTAATTTCAATGGTTGAAGCCCGACTCACCACATCGCGCGACGCCAAATCTTTTGCGTGGGGTGCATAACGTTCCATAAAACGTTCACCCTTCGAATTGGTAAGATAGGCACCTTCACCACGTGCACCTTCACTAATCAAACATCCAGCGCCATAAATTCCAGTTGGGTGGAATTGAATGAATTCCATATCTTGAAGCGGAAGGCCCGCCCTTAACACCATGGCATTACCATCACCCGTACAAGTATGTGCGGACGTACAAGAAAAGAAGGAACGACCATAACCACCCGTTGCCAAAACAACCATGTGCGCTTTAAAGCGGTGGATTGTACCATCCTCCAAACACCAAGCAACAACACCACGACATTCACCATTTTCCATGATGAGATCTAAAGCAAAATACTCAATAAAAAAGGATGTTTTGTGTTTCAAGCATTGTTGGTAAAGCGTATGCAAAATCGCATGTCCTGTACGATCGGCGGCAGCACACGCCCGATGCGCCATCGATTCACCCTGGCGGATTGTGTGTCCTCCAAAAGGTCGCTGATAAATTTTACCAGAATCCGTACGAGAAAAGGGAACACCTAGATGCTCAAGCTCAATAACCGCAGGAATTGCATTACGACACATATATTCGATAGCATCCTGATCGCCCAGCCAGTCCGATCCTTTGACGGTATCATACATGTGATACTTCCAATGATCCCCATCGCCCATATTACCAAGAGCAGCGCTGATGCCGCCTTGCGCTGAGACCGTATGACTTCGTGTTGGAAAAACTTTCGTCAAGCATGCGGTTCTCAAGCCTGCAGCACTCATACCAAGAGCAGCACGCAACCCAGCGCCGCCAGCGCCAACGATTACAACGTCATATTCATGATCAATAAAGGTGTAAGCCGATTTCATTTTTACTTATCCATTGTTTAATATGATGAAACGTCAGAACCAGGCAAGCCAAAAGCCAAGAAAAGGATCATCACAATGCTGGTCATCCAAAAGCAAATAGCAAGGAACTGTACAAAGACGATAGACAAAAAACGCAATCCTTTATGCCCAACATAATCTTCAAGAACAACCTGCAATCCCAAGGCTCCATGATACAAAATGGCAGAAACCAAGAGAAACAGTACGCCCATATTAAATGGCGAAGACAACCAAAGAAGAGACGCCTTCTGATCGGCTTTTAAAAGGATCGGTATTTGCCATAAAAACCACAAAATAAGCGGTATCAGTGCAAGCGCCGAAAGGCGTTGTGTGACCCAATGATGAAGTCCAGAATGCGCAGACCCTAGGTGCTTGGCCTCGGACACGAGTGATTTCATAACCTTCTCTTGTTTCATTTTCTCTACTCACTCTGTATTAAAAGAAGTACATAAAAAACGGTTGCAAAGAAGCTAACACTTAAAACCAACCAACCTGAACGATATGTCGTCTTCAAATCAAGTCCATATCCTGCATCCCAAAGCAAATGCCTTATCCCATTGCTTAAATGATAAAATAGGGAAAAAATAATACCTATTAAATAAACCTGAGCCAATGGATGATGCAAAATGACCTTAAAACAGTCAAACGCATCTGGATTTCTAAGCGACAAAAGCCACGCAACAAGAATGATGACGAGCGAACATAAAAAAACACCTGTCATACGATGAAGAATAGACATGACAGAAGTCAGCTGCCATTTATAAATTTGTATGTGTGGTGATACGGGACGATGATGTTTCTGCACAGCTACACTTCCTTTTTGCAATATTCTTATACAGCCCAGTGTGAGATGCAAGATGAAATGTTTTTCATAAAGAGATATACATGAAAGCGTAACAAAGTTGCACTGAAGGGGTTTTTTAAATCTTCAAAATGTGTTTAAAATAAAAAAGTCTATAATGTTAACAGGGATTTTCTAATGCAAACAGGCGTTGTTAAGTGGTTTAACCCCACAAAAAGATTTGGATTCATTCAACCTGATAATGGTGCAAAAGATACTTTTGTACACATCTCTGCTGTAGAGCAAGCAGGTTTAAAGACCCTTCTTGAAGGCCAAAAGGTTTCCTTTGCGGTTCAAGAAGTTAACGGTAAAGCATCAGCCGTTGATCTTAAACTCGTTGGATAATGATCCACCTAAATTCAAGGGGGCTCCTGCCCCCTTGAATATATCTTGACCTCTTTTCATGTGACTGTTTATCGTTCATACTCTCCTAAAAATAGGGAGCAGATGATGTTTTTATCGAATGATGTCAAAAAAAATTTAGACCTCTTAAAAAAGGAAAAAGTGGCGTTTGTTGATCTTAGATTCACAGACACCCAAGGCCTTTTTCATCATTTCACCTTAACTACGTCAGCCTTTACAGAAAATATTATTAATAATGGATTGGTCTTTGATGGCTCTTCTTTAAATGGATGGCAGCCCATTGATGATTCTGATCTACTCTTGATTCCAGATTTATCCCACACTTTTATGGACCCCTTTTCAGAAGATCCAACACTCGTTGTATTCTGTACGATCAGAGATCCAATGAGCCAAAAACCTTACACTTTTGATCCGCGCTCAACCGCAGAAAAGGCTGAAGAATACTTAAAGAGCAGCGGCATTGCAGACACAGCTTATTTTGGTCCAGAGCCTGAGTTTTTTGTTTTTGATGATGTGCAATTCAACACCTCTCCCCTGAAGAGCTTTTATCATATTACAGCGTCCGAACGTCCGCCTATCTGCGGATGTGAGGCCGCGGACTTACATCACAGTCACCGCCCTCAACATAAGGGCGGATATTTACCAGTACCGCCCATCGATTCTGGTCACGAGATCCGTGCTGAAATGTTAAAATATCTCGATAAAGTGGGCATAAAAACCGAAAAACACCATCATGAGGTTGCGTCAAACCAACACGAATTGGGTTTTGAATTTAGCACTCTCACACGCACCGCTGATAATTTGCAGCTTTTAAAGTATGTCGTGCACAACGTTGCCACATTCCACGGTAAAACCGCCACATTTATGCCCAAACCCCTCCTCCATGACAATGGCAGCGGCATGCATATCCACCAATCCCTATGGCGGAAAAATGCGCCCCTCTTCTCAGGCGACCAATATGCAAACCTCTCTGAGCTTGCTCTTTACTATATTGGTGGCATTCTTCACCATGCGCCTGCTTTGAATGCTTTTACTAATCCGACAACAAACAGCTATAAGCGACTTGTGCCTGGCTATGAAGCGCCCGTCATTCGAAGCTATTCTGCGCGCAATCGATCTGCTGCGATTCGCATCCCTTATGTCTCATCCGATAAAGCGCGACGCATCGAAGTGCGATTCCCAGATCCCGCAGCAAACCCGTATCTTGCGCTGGCAGCCACGCTCATGGCAGGGCTGGATGGTATCAAACGCAAGATTTCACCTGATTCTCCCAAAGAAAAAAATTGGTATGAGGATACCTCTCTTCATGCATCAGAAAACTATCTTGCAGGCTCTTTGAAGGAAGCCTTGGATGCCCTTGAAAAAGATCACGCATTCTTAACAGAAGGGAATGTCTTTCATGTGCCGCAAATCGAAGCCTATATTGCCCTCAAACGACAAGAGGTAAAGGCGGTTGAACAAGCCCCACATCCTCAAGAATTTTCTTTATATTATAGCTTGTAGAGGTTAAGCGAATATGACAAAACAAATGCGATAATTTTTCCTATGGCGTCATTCGTGAGTCTATCCTAAAATGACCCATCTTTTTCACATAGATAAGAAAGGTTTCTTATGCCATCTTCGCCGCTTTCACAACAAAAAGAAACGCTCAACGAGACTGTCCTTTTTCTAAAGCGATGGATTAAACATCCGCTGCGTTTAGGCGCTATTGCACCAAGCTCTAACAGTCTTGCTGATCTCATTGCAAAAAACGTTAGCTTAAAAGAGGACCATTACATTGTTGAGCTCGGTGCTGGCACCGGAACCTTGACTCGAAAATTGATGGAACATGGGATTCCAAAAGAGCGTCTTTTTATTATTGAACTTGATCCTGGCTTATACGCCTATCTTGAAGAGTCTTTGCCTGATGCTCATGTTATCCAAGGCAATGCCTGTGATTTAGAAAAACTTCTCCCAAAAGAATGTTTAGGGCGCGTCTCAACCATTGTCTCTGGGATGCCCATATCGACCATGCCATTTAAGGTGCAAAAAAGTATTTTTGATGCTGCCTTTAAAGTTTTAGCGCCAGAAGGCGATATTATTCAGTATTCTTATCGTCACACTTCCCCCGTTCCGGCCGAGCGTCTTAATCTTTCTAAAGAAAGAATTGGCATTACTTTTAAAAATATTCCACCTGCAACTGTTTGGCGTTTTAAAAACAATACGTTATCCCTCAACAAGCAGTCCGCTTAAGATGAAAAAAGAGGCCGTTAAAGGCCTCTTTTCTTATAAAAATTTCACTGCCTTTATAAAGCTTTCACGGCTTCAAGCGGATTAATAAACTCATATCCTAAAGCATTTGCTACGGCATCATACGTCACAGCACCTTTGCAAACATTGAGCCCATGCAGCAGATGTTCATCATCCAAAAGCGCCTGTTTTACGCCTTTATCCGCAAGTGCTACCACAAATGGCAGCGTTGCATTATTGAGCGCAAAAGAGGACGTGCGTGCAACAGCACCTGGCATATTCGTTACGCAATAATGAAGAATTCCATCCACCGTATAGAGTGGTTCGCGGTGGGTTGTTGGTCGGCTTGTCTCAAAACACCCTCCCTGATCAATGGCAAGATCTACCATAACAGACCCTGGCTTCATTTTACCCAACAATTCGTGTGAAACCAATTTAGGCGCTGCAGCACCAGGCACCAACACAGCACCAATGACAAGGTCCGCCCTTGATACTTCTTGCTCAATGGACTCTGCTGTGGAATGGATCGTATCAAGACAAGAACCAAACTGTGCATCCAATTGCTTCAATCGTTCGAAAGATTTATCAATCACAGTTACGTGTGCTTCGAGCCCCATCGCCATACGTGCTGCATTCGTACCCGCAACACCACCACCAAGAACAACCACATACCCAGGCTTCACGCCCGGCACGCCGCCTAAAAGAATGCCCGAACCACCATGAAATTTTTGAAGAGCGGTAGCCCCCACCTGCACAGACATACGCCCTGCAACCTCACTCATGGGCGACAAAAGTGGCAACCCGCCATAACGATCGGTCACAGTTTCATAAGCAATGGCAATGGCTTTAGATTTCACAAGACCTGCTGTTTGATCGGGATCAGGCGCCAGGTGAAGATACGTGAAAAGAATTTGTCCCTCTTTGAGTTGTGTGTATTCAGCAGGTTGTGGTTCTTTCACTTTAACAATCATATCAGCGCGATGAAAAATTTCCCTCACATTATGAACAATTTCAGCACCCGCGTTTTTATAGTGTTCATCCATGCAGCCAATACCCGCACCTGCGCCTGCTTCCACCATGACACGATGACCATGGGCAGTGAGTTCTCGAACTCCAGCAGGCACGAGACCAACGCGATATTCATGGATTTTAACTTCTTTTGGAACACCAATTAACATTTTTCAACTTTCTATTAAATTAAGATTGATATGAAATATAATGAGAGTGCCCCTCTACACCGCGATAAGGGACTTTTCAAAGATACGTTACTTCTTTGGAACTTGAGATAAATTCTCAGGCTTTACCTCAAAAAGAGACTTAAGACCAGGCTCCGTATAAAAACGCTTCATCACATCAATAAAGCTCATTTGTCCCATTTCCACCGCTTGCTGAATAAGATACGGGGCTGGACTATGCGGGTGCTTTTCACTCAAATAACGGGCAATCTCAAGAAGCACTTGATAAGCCTCTGCTTCGGACGAAAAAGAATACGTCTTCACATGTGGGTCTTGGGTGCCTTTCTCCGCTGACTTGCTCATGTCGTTTGCTTGCACGTCCTCTTTCATCGATCCACTATTTTTTCGAGCATTTGTTGCGTGAGGCCGTTTTAAGAGTTTGCTCTCCGTAAAGACAAGAATTTGCTGGATAACTTCACGCGTTTTCTTGAAAAGACCTAACGTCTTAGGGGCATGCTTTTTCCAAGATGCTTCAAATTGTTGGATGACATCGATGAGGAGAGAAAATTCTTTTTTAAGATTTTCATGAAAAGCATAGGGTGTTTGAAGTATCGCTGATTCTATGTCTTCTATTTTAGCATAAACTGGTTTTGATGCAGGCGATGCTTTTTGCATCGCTGTTGTTTTTTTACTGAGTCGTTCATAGTATGAGCTTAATTCCCAGTCTGCAAAATGATAATCATTCACCAGCGATGATTCCGATTGTGTAATCGGTGTAAATTTAATCAGCTCTGCTAATCGATCATTAATCCAGATGATAGAAGCTTGTCGATATTCATCATCTTCTCCATCCAATGGCGGCAAAAGGTCATTCCAATGTGCATCAACGACTTCACCAAGGAGCATAATACCAGCACGCGCTCCTTTAATGCCATAAAGCTTTACCCATGCTTCCGTGAGCCAGCCCATCACTTGAAGATCTTTTGAATAGTTCGAAAGGGCCTCTTTACAAAGATCTGCAACCAGATCCCAATCGGCGCGCTTATAGTCCCGCTTCCACACGCCTTGAGGCAAAAATTCTTCTTCCTCAAACCGCGCTGTCTTAATTTGCTCAATGAGCGCATGATAACCGTCTGCGCGCGCTTTTTTGTTGTCTGCCTTTAGAGGATGCAGAATCTTTTTGTAGTCAGATTCATCCAATTTCACCGAGCTTAGTATTTTTGGATCCATAGGGCGCCTCACGATCCTTTATAACTTGGTGCATGATACGGGAAGTGAGGAACACCCAAAAGCTTTGGCTGTCCAAGATTTACCTTCTTATCATCGTCACCTTCTTTAGGGGGTGCTTTAATCGCCATGCGAACAAACACATGCGCTGTTGATGTCTTCGTATCTTTCACAGATTCAACCATATGCGGTTCGCACCTGGGACGCGTTGGCACCATAAATTCAAGCAATAGAGGTGATGGCTTTCCAATAGCCTCATTACCGCGCGCCAAATGTTGACGGATGAGTGCGATTAGTGCCCAACGTCCTGTATAGTCAAACGTTGCTGTCGTCCCCATTGTAGAGAGATTGGCCTGCGTATCATCGTCTAATGGAACGACATCAGAATTGTGAGCCCATCTAAGATCAACACCAACAGGATCTCCAGAAAGCCAACTGAGCGTATGAGTATCACTCCTTAAATCCACTTGGTCTTCACCGGATTCCATGGTCCAGTCGATAATTTTATCACCGCCCACTTCACGATTGCGATCTGACCTAAAGGTTACATCGAGCTTCAGACCATTTGATTTTTTCGCGCGTGTCTCATAGTCCGAGGCACTGAGCGTTAAATCACGAACGCTTTGTACATCACGGATAAAGGCTGCAACATCCGCATTGGCTTTACATCCTTTTCCACCATTAACGATCTGAATATCGCCAGGTGTTAATGCATCAAACAACTCAAAGAAGGTCACGACATCATTCGGATCGGCTTCAAGTCCTGTTGAGATTTCAGATTTCGTGAAGGGATAACGCCCAGCTAAATTTTGGTTGAAGAATGAAACAACTCTATCGTAGCGTTCAGATGTGGCGCGTCCCATTTCATTCTGACACCGCTTCATCACCATATTCAAGAGTCCGTTACGCACTTCTAAGAAATAATCGCCTGACCCTTCAGAATTCACAATAGCATCATCAATAGACAGGCAATTCTCGGACGTGACTTGATTCATGTCATGAATAATGAAGTCTTCCAAAACTTTGAGCGGTGTTCCTGGTGATTTTTTCTCATAATCATCAAGATCGCGCACAATTTGATTCCAACGCTCCACCAATGGCAAGTCGATAGGAACATTCTCAAGGAAACCCAGCCCTAGAAGAGAGAGAATCGGTTGTGCCAATTCCTTACCAAGATATGTAATACGATTGCGCTGCGCATTCACAAAATTCTTCAAATCATTCATATCATGCACATCGAACGCAAGGTAAGCCAAGATGGGCCCGCCATCCCAACGACGCATATGATCAACATCAGCACTATAAAGATTATCCGATGCTAAAATAGCTTCAATTCGCTCTAAAATTGTGTAGCTTTGGCTAATTAAGAATTCGCGCAGTTTAGCATTGGTAATAATAAACTGCCCCTTCTCAAACACGCCTAAAAGTTTTGTAAAGTAGGGCGTTACGTTTACAATGTTACGCACCTGCGAATGAAGCAACTCTTTATAACCAAAACCGTGCATTCCTGCTGGCATATCATAGAACGTTTCTGCACTAGAAATATTGGATAGCGTGAGTTCTCTCACATTATTACGCCCCAAATGCGCCACCAATTCTTGATATTTTTCGGGCAGCACAGGCGCTTTTTGTTGAACGTATTTCGTATAATCATCAACAAGAGCAACAGCCTTTTTCAGTATCATTTCATCCCACATCAAAAGCTGATTGGGGCCAACGCGATATTTAAACTCAAACCGCGCTGATGCTTGCATGAAAGGTTCTTGTAAAAACGCCGTCATAGTATCGATAAATTCCACAAGACCTGCCGATGGCTCTGAATAAACCAGACCATTACGCATTTCAAAGAAACTGCCAAGGAGTGGCTCTTTAAATTTCCCCAGCTCCATGCGATAAATGAGGAATTCTTGATTGGCGATCTTTGTTAAAGCCTCAACCACTTCCTTACCTAGCAATTCAGATGAAGCAATGCTGTGCATCACTTTTTCATAATCACTCGCTGGGTCAAAATGGTCATAATCCAACCAATCTAATTGTCCA
>JBQCDM010000103.1:0-4499 GCA_051961235.1 Nucleicultricaceae bacterium (SeqCode) | reverse complement strand
AGAAAAAGCCGTCGCTTTTATTTTTTTCTCAAACTCAGCCGCTTCATCTTTGGAATCATCAATTTCTGATAATTCTTTTTGTATGGCTTTGAGCTGCTCATTCAGATAATAATCGCGTTGAGATTTTTCCATTTGTCGCTTAACACGACCACGAATCTTCTTTTCTACCTGAAGAACGCTAATCTCTGATCCCATAAAATCACAAAGCTTCTCAAGGCGCTTTTCCACATCAAAAGTCTCTAAAAGAGCCTGTTTATCGATAATCTTTTTCAAGACGAGATGTGAGGCAATTGTGTCGGCAAGCCGGCCTGGATGCTCAATTTTGGCAAGTGAGCTCAATACATCAGGCGGAATCTTTGGATTAAGTTTAATATACTGCTCAAACAACGACATACTTGTACGCAAGAGAGCATCAAAATCAGTATTTTCCACAAGCTTTTCAGCAATAATCTCTGTTTGTGCTTCAAGAAAACCATTATCTTCAATAAAAGATTGAACCTTTGCCCGATGCACGCCTTCCACTAAAACTTTCACGGTCCCATCCGGAAGCTTTAAAAGTTGAAGGATTTGAGCAACGGTTCCTGTTGTGTATAAATCTGCTGCCTTTGGATTATCAAGGGTTGCATCTTTTTGAGTCACTAAAAAGATGTATTGATCATTCTCAACAGCAACACGTTCAAGCGCACGCACAGACTTTTCACGTCCCACAAATAGCGGCACAATCATGTTGGGAAAAACAACAATATCCCTTAAGGGAAGTACGGGATACAAAACACCAGATTTTGTATCATCCACGTGTGGTGACTTAGCCAAATTAATACCTATCTGCTATAAAATATTATTTGCTTTTAGCTTTGCCTTCTTTTTTCTCTTCAGCATCACTATAAGCGAGTAGAGGCTTTGCGTTTCCTTCTACCACATCTCGACTAATAACCACTTCTTTAACGTTTTGCAAGCTTGGAAGCTCATACATCGTATCTAAAAGTATGTCTTCCAAAATTGATCTAAGCCCTCTAGCCCCCGTATTTCGGGCAATGGCTTTTTGTGCAATTGCGCTCAGAGCTTCATCTTTAAATGTAAGGGTAACGCCTTCCATTTCAAAGAGTTTTTGGTATTGCTTGCTAATTGCATTTTTAGGGCGTTGCAAGATTTCAACTAAAACTTCCTCGTTTAAATCTTCAAGCGTTGCAATCACAGGCAATCGACCCACAAATTCTGGAATCAAGCCAAATCTTAAAAGATCTTCAGGCTCTACCTCTTTCAATAGCTCTCCTGTCTTTCGTTCATCAGGACCTTTAACGTCAGCGATAAACCCAATGGATGTGCCTTTACCGCGCGATGCAATGATTTTATCAAGCCCTGCAAAAGCTCCACCGCAGATAAACAAAATATTTGTTGTATCCACTTGCAGAAATTCCTGTTGCGGATGCTTACGGCCACCTTGAGGTGGAACAGAAGCAACAGTACCTTCCATAATTTTCAATAGGGCCTGCTGAACACCTTCACCTGAGACGTCACGCGTAATAGAAGGATTATCAGACTTCCTTGAAATTTTATCAATTTCATCAATATAAACAATACCCTTTTGTGCTTTTTCGACATTATATTCGGCAGCCTGCAAAAGTTTTAAGATGATGTTTTCAACATCCTCACCCACATAACCTGCTTCAGTCAGCGTTGTTGCATCTGCAATCGTAAAAGGAACATCAAGGATACGAGCAAGTGTTTGAGCTAAAAGCGTCTTACCACATCCGGTTGGACCAATCAGGAGAATGTTAGACTTGCTAAGTTCAATATCGCTGCTCAAAGATATATTCTCGAGACGCTTGTAATGGTTATAGACCGCAACAGAGAGAATCTTTTTAGCGCGATCCTGGCCAATAACATAGTCATTAAGAATACGACTAATCTCTTGAGGCGATGGAATTTTATCCATTTGTGCTGAAAGGTTGATGCCACTTTCCTCGCGTATAATTTCAATGCACAAATCCACACACTCATCGCAGATAAAAACATTAGGTCCCGCAATCAGCTTTTTTACTTCATGCTGACTTTTACCGCAGAATGAACAATGCAGAGTTTCTCTTATATTATCGTGATTATCTTTGTCCATTATTCTCAACCACTACTAGGGTTACCCACTTTGTCTCAAGGTTCTCATTAGAATCGACCTCTTAAACTCACATTAACGTAGAACAATATAATAAAACGTTAACACTAGAGGCTTATTTTCTATCGTCCTTTTTTAGTATCTTCGGGATCTTGACGCTTTGAAAGAACTTTATCAATCAGGCCGAATTTTTGAGCATCTTCAGGAGACAAGAAATTATCGCGCTCCATAGCTTTCTCAACAACAGAAAGACTTTGTCCCGTACAATCTGCATAAATCTTATTAAGATTTTTCTTCTGTATAGATATTTCTTTTGCGTGTATCTCAATGTCAGTTGCTTGACCTTGCACACCACCTAAGGGTTGGTGAATCATGATACGTGAATTTGGTAAAGACAACCGCTTTCCTTTTGCGCCCCCCATGAGGATAAGTGAACCCGCGGAAGCCGCCATACCAATGCACATTGTTGAAACATCAGCCTTAATAAATTGCATTGTATCATACATAGCAAGACCAGCGTGCAAAGCACCACCCGGTGAATTAATGTAGAGAAAAATATCCTTATTAGGGTTTTCAGCCTCACGGACAAGCAGCTGAGCACAAACAAGGCTCGCCGTCTCATCACCAATTGGCCCCACCATAAAAATAATGCGCTCTTTAAGGAGCCTGGAGAAGATATCATACGAGCGCTCACCTCTGTTGGTTTGCTCAACCACCATTGGAACAAGTGTGTTATAAAAACTCTCTTGAATATCGGCCATACATCTTCTCCCTATTGCTCCTCGACTTTATTCGTCGCCTTCTGTAATTTTTTTCACAGCTTCCTCAAGATCCTTCAAAGAAACTTTCTTATCTGTGATCGCTGCATTGCTTATAACAACTTGAATCACTTTATCTTCAAAAATTGGAGCTTTCAATGATGCAAGAGCTTGTGGGTTTGACCTGAAATAGTCCACAACCTTACGTTCTTGACCAGGATAGAGGCGCGCTTGCTCAATAATCGCTCGATCCAATTCTTTTTGTTCAACAGTAACTTTATTTTGTCGTCCAATCTCAGCTAATACTAAGCCAAGACGCACACGACGATCAGCAATATCTTGATATTGTTTGCGTGTTTCAGCAGACTCTATGCTCTTCTTTGATTCATCGTCATTGGCTTCGCGCTTAAGCTCTTCCCAAATAACGTTAAACTCATTATCAATCAACGATTGCGGGGCATTAAACTTAAAGTCATCAGAAAACTTATCAAGGATCGCACGCTTCATAAGCAAGAAGGACATGCGGTCATATTCGCCTTGCATCTGTTGCTTAATAAAATCTTTCAGCTGATCTACAGAAGCAAAACCAACACGCTTTGCAAAATCATCATTTGCTTCTGGAGCCGCCAACTCGAGAACGTTATGCACTGTCACTTTAAAAGTTGCATCTTTGCCCGCAATTTCTTTTGCGTGGTAAGTATCTGGAAACTTAACCTTCACTTCTCTATTGTCGCCGCGATTGGCACCCTCGAGTTGCTCTTCAAAGCCAGGAATAAACATGCCTGCTCCAAGAGTGAGGTGGAAATCCTTACCAGAGCCATTTTTCAATGGCTTATCATCAACAAAACCTTCAAAATCGATAACAACAACATCACCTTTTTTTGAGGCTCGTGGCTTATCAAGTTCTTTTTCTTGCTTGTTATTTTCAAGCAAAGTTTGAAGCGATTTATCTAATTTATCTTGTTCAACATCACTGATCATGCGCTCAAAGGAGTATTTCTTCAAATCGGGCACAGAAATTTCTGGAAGAGATTCAACACTCACCGTAAAGACTAGGTCTTTATCTTCTTCATTGGTCACAACAGTTGTGTTTGGACGCATTGCAGGCTGAATATTTTTTGAATCAAGCGCTTTATAAGCGAACTCTTCAACAACTTGCTCAATCACTTCATGACGAGCCACGAGGCCATAGCGTTGTTTTAAAATAGACAAAGGAATTTTTCCGGGTCTAAATCCTGAAATATTCAGACTTTTCCCATGCTCTTCGAGTCTCTTGCCAATGCGATCTTCGACTTCTTTAGCTGGAACCGTGATCTCCAATTCGTGTTTTAAGCCTTCAACCTTTAACTCTTTTACCTGCATTAGCACTCACTCACTAAAATATTGTAACATTAAACTTGGTGCGGGCGGAGGGACTTGAACCCCCACGACGTAAGTCACCAGAACCTAAATCTGGCGTGTCTGCCAATTTCACCACGCCCGCATGCATATATATGCTGAATCATTTGTGGATATCACTTCATATCGTCGTTTACACAAAAAAACAAGGCCCCACCACAAAAAAAATAACTTATTTTCAAAATTATGATTCAGATGTATCAAACACTATAAATAGATAAAAAACTCTAAAC
>JBQCDM010000102.1:0-6912 GCA_051961235.1 Nucleicultricaceae bacterium (SeqCode) | reverse complement strand
AGATTTCTTCAATCATGAACTTTTTGAATTGTTTGGGCGTTAATTTTGCAAGATCAGAGAGAGTGTATTGGCCAAAGACCAGCTTTGAATGGCTGGTGAGGGGAGGATTATTTTCATCAAGCAGAAGTTGGCTTGCCATGATCTCTGTTGAGAACATAACAAAAAGGATACCTAAAACGAAGCACCGATGCATATTCCTCTCCATCCAAACCTTAATATATTGATTGTTATAGTATTAGTTTGTTTTTGATGGACAAACAAGAGGCGCTTAACTCTTCTTAAGAGCGTGTTCGGAAAGTTCATAAATCAACTCAAAAGAATCACGATCAATAGGCATGACGGAGAGACGTGATTGTTTGACAAGTGCAAGATGCGATAGGGAAGGATGTGCTTTAATCGCGCTTAAGGGGATGGGGGTTTTAAGATTTTCATGCCATTCCACATCAACCATAACGAACCTGCCTGTTAGGTCGGTGGGATCGGGATAAGATGTCTTAATAACTTTCACAATGCCCATGATTTGACGCTCATCGCCAGAGTGGTAGAAGTAGCAAAGATCGCCTATCTTCATAGCCTTTAGATTGTTTGCGGCCTGATAATTGCGTACCCCATCCCAGTGCGTTACCTTTTGTGTGACTTGATCATGCCACGACCACGTTCCAGGTTCTGATTTTATAAGCCAGTAAGCCATCATTTCCTCAATTGCTTGACATTTTTAAGGGGCGCGCAAGAAGCTTCTCAATCTCTTCACCCACAGGTGCGTCTTCATAAATAATATTATATACGGCATCTGATATGGGCATGTCGACACCGAGTTTTCTTGATAACAGCCGAACAGCACGCGCTGTATATACGCCTTCGCTGAGTGCTTGATAGTCAATCTTTGAAAAAGGAAGATGTGATTCTCCAATAAGCTGCCCAAGCTTCATGTTGCGTGACTGAAGGGAGGTGCAGCTCAGCACAAGATCTCCAACGCCTGCTGGGCCTAAAAACGTTTCACTTTTTGCATCAAGTTCTTTTCCAAGGCGTGTGATCTCGGCAAGGCCGCGTGTAATTAAGGATGCCTTAGAGCTATCACTTAAGCCTTTACCATGCGCAATGCCAGCTGCAAGAGCGATGACATTTTTTAACGATCCAGCAACCGCAACACCGATTAGATCATCGCTCGGATAAAGACGAAAGCTTTTGCTGCTTAATATTTGGCAGAGTTGTTGGCTTAAATCGAGGGTTGAGGCTGCAAGCGTTGCCGTGGTTGGAGAGCCCATCGCCACATCGTGTGCAAAAGTGGGGCCCGATAGAATCGCAATAGGGTGATCGTGAAGGACTTCTTGTGCTACTTGATGGAGCAAGAGTCCTGTTGACATCTCAATACCTTTGGCGCAAATCACCACAGGGGTGTCTTTGTGTAAGCGCAGTTTTAATTTTTGCAACATATCGCGGATTGTTTGGGCCGGGGTTACCAGCAAAATAATTTTTGCAAGGGTTGCGTCTTCAAAATTTTGCGTAAGCGTTAACGTAGAAGGAATCTGAATGCCCGGTAAAAGACGCTCATGAACACCCTTTTCCTGGATCTGCTTTAAGTCTTCTTCATTGCGCATCCATTGAACGACACTGTTTTCTGCCCAAAGAGAGGAAAGCGCAAGTGCGGTTCCCCAGGCGCCACCACCGATGATACTGACCGTTGTCATGATGTACCTTTTTTTAAGTCAACGAGCGGCCATCTTGGACGCGCTCCGATTGCTAAGCAATCATACTGCTGATTGTTAAGTTTTTCAATGCCAGTCCAGGCAATAAATGCAGCGTTATCTGTGCAAAGAGAAAGGGGGGGGGCATAGAAAGGAACGTGATATTCATGCGCTATTTTGGAGAGAGTATCCCGAATGCTTTGATTGGCAGCAACGCCTCCTGCCACCACAAAGCCTTTTAAATGAGGAAGGGATGTCTTCGCATAGGCGAGTGCCTTTGATGATCGATTGGCAAGGATCATGCTAATAGTTTTTTGGAATGATGCTGCAATGTTTGCTTTATCCTCAGAAGATAAAGGAGAGCGTTCAAGGACTAGGGTTCTAACGGCGGTCTTAAGTCCTGAAAGGGAAAAAGTGAATGGCCTTGTTGGATCTTTTAAAAGTGGGCGTGGTAACTCAAAACGATCAGGATCACCATCACGTGCTAGAATTTCAATATTAGGGCCTCCAGGATAGGGGAGATCTAGAAGTTTTGCGGTTTTATCAAACGCTTCCCCCACAGCATCATCAAGGGTACTGCCTAAAAGCTCAAAGTCATCGTGTTTGTGGACAATCAAAAGTTGTGTGTGACCTCCTGAGACAAGAAGGAGGAGATACGGAAATTCAACACCGTCCGTTAATCGTACCGTAAGCGCATGACCAGCCAGGTGATTAATCGCAAGGAAAGGTTTTTTGTGATACGCTGATAACGTTTTTGCCATCATCATGCCGATCATGACGCCCCCCACCAAACCAGGACCTGTCGTGGCAGCAATGCCGTCAAGATCCTCGAAACTGACATTGGCTTTTTTGAGGGCCTCTTTTATAATATCTGGCAGTACATCAAGATGGTGGCGCGCTGCAATTTCAGGGACAACACCGCCAAAGGGGCGATGTGTATAAAGCTGAGAGTGCAAAACATTCGACAAAATAGTTCGATTGCTGTCGACCACAGCTGCTGCAGTTTCATCACAACTCGTTTCAATGCCCAGTACAATCATTGACGTTACAAAATTAAATGGATTATAAAGAGTTCTTGCATACCACACTTCGGAGCTCAAAAGGAAGAAGGATTATGACCTGGACACTACGGTTAGGAACGCGCAGTAGTTTACTTGCCTTGGCTCAGGCTCCGCTCGCTCAAAAGTATATAGAAAAAATGGGACAAAGCCAAATAGAAGGTGGCGTTTCGGTGGAGCTAAAAACCTATACGACGTCTGGAGACCGCCTTTTTGATGCCCGATTAGAATCTTTTGGGGGCAAAGGATTATTTATTAAAGAAATAGAGGTGGCGCTTTTAAATGGCGAGATTGACCTTGCAATACACTCGGTTAAAGATCTTCCTGTTCAAGTGACGCCAGGGCTTGTGTTTGCAGCTTTCCTAGAAAGAGAAGATCCAAGAGATGTTTTGATCGCCCAAAAAGGGCTAATGGTTGAAAATCTTCCGATCGATGCGCTTATTGGTACGTCTTCCTTGCGTCGCAAGGTTCAGCTACTTCAAAAGCGACCAGACTTTAGAATGGTGCCTTTTAGAGGCAATATTGATACGCGCATGAAGAAGTTGGAAGATGGCGTTGTCATGGCGACTATTTTGGCGGCGGCTGGATTAAATCGTATTCAACGTTGGCCGGAAAATTATAAAATCTTATCCGTTGATGAGATGTTACCCGCGGTTGGACAAGGAACGCTTGTTCTTCAATGTCGTGAAGAAGATGTGGCGCTTTATGCATTTTTGCGGACCCTCAATCATAGAGACACGGAAATAGCGATTATTGCTGAACGTGCATTTTCTGCGGCGGTGTTTGGATCGTGTAATACACCTGTTGCAGGATATGCATACATTAAAGATGATGGAACACTCCATATAAAGGGGCTCATTGCAACGCTTGAGGGTGATCATATTGAATCAGCGGAGATAGAAGGTCCAAGTGCATCGGCCCATGCCCTTGGTGATACTTTGGGGCATAATCTTAAACCTTTTATTGAACGATGGCGCGCATGCGGATCCTTATAACACGGCCTTTGCAACAGGCTGAAGAGTTCGCAACTGAGCTTCGATGTGGCGGGTTTCCAGATGTGATGCTTGAACCGTTATTAACGATTCACCCCATTGAGCAGGCGGCGTTAAATTTTGACGATGTGGGCGGTGTGATTGTCACAAGCCAAAATGCTATTTTTTCGCTCTTAAAAAATGCAGCGCCAAAGAATATCAAAATTTTTGCTGTTGGCGCGAAGACAGCGCAAAAATTGAGAGAAGAGGGATATCATAATCTCCATGTGGGCCCGCATGCAGGGGAAGATCTTTATCCATTGATTCAAGAACATCTGCATGATCGTAATGAGAAATTACTGCATCCGGCTGGCCTTTTTATGAAGGAGTCTTTGCAACGTTTATTAAAGGACGAAGATTATAATTATCAAGCTGTACCTGTTTATCGGGCAGATCCCATATCAGCGTTGTCTTCTGTCACAGAAAAAGCGCTTCAAAACAGAGAGATTGAGATCATCACCTTTTTTTCTCCCCGCACGGCTGAAATTTTTGTTAAACTGACGGGAGCAATGACGATAGATAGAGAAAACATTGTTGTATGTTGTGCAAGTGAGCAGATTATGCAAAAAGTTAATTACTTGCCATGGAAGTCTGTGCATGTCGCAGCAAGTCCACAAAGTTTCTCAGTCATTGAGCTACTGAAAACAATAAAAAAGGGCCCTTCATGTCAGAGGTTAACCAACGACAGTCAGCGTTAAAAAAAGATTCTGGTAAGCCTTCTCCTATTGAAGTGGGGCACATTAAGTATGCTATCTTGAAATGGGGTATAGCTGGACTTGTCTTAATTGCTCTTTCTGCCATTTGGTGGTGGCCACGTGCGCCTAAAATAGAGACACTTGGAAAATCTCAAAATCCGTTAGAGAAGACTATAAAGCAAAACAATGGTGCTTCTCTCCAACAAAACCCTGCAGAAATAGTGCTTGAAGAAAAAGTTAAAAAACTTGAGAAGCAATTGGAAGAAAAAGCACAAAGCCTTCAAAAATCTATGGAAGAGATGAAAATACTCACTACTGGTTCTGGCGAGAATGCTTCACAAAGCTGGGTGCAAAATTTACAAGAAGACTATAAAACGCTTGAGGTTGCAAAAGTTAGAGTGCTCTTACCTCTGTTTAAGATCCGCGATGCTGTTGAATATGGTCGCCCTTTTGAATCTACACTGTCTCTTTTAAGGGAACAATCGGGCTGGGTCCATGGTATTGATGATTCTCTTGCACGGTTGGATGAAATCGCTAAAGCCGGTGCACCAACATTGGGACAATTAAAAGATAAGTTGGAGACGATTCATGTTTCTGGTTTTACCGCATTTGATCTCTTACATATAAAAGTCTTGTTTCAGAAAATAATGTCCATGGTTCGTTTTGAAAAAGTGGATGGTGCCAAAGTGGAAAAGGCATTAATAGAAGATCAATTACAGGTTCTTCTAGATCTTAATGATATTGAGGGCGTCTTAAAACTCATAGAATCAGTCGATGCTACAAGGAAGACACACTACGATGATTGGGCTCGTGAAGCGCGGCTCTATCAAGATGTAAGAGATGCGCTCGACAACATTTTGGCACATGTTATTGCCCAACAAATACTTGATTTGAGCCAGAGCGCGCAAAACGCTCTTTCCTCGCATACACCTATTGTGACCGGAGTTTCCGAATGAAACGTTTTTTGCTTGCCTTCTTTTTAATTGTTTTATGCATCGTGATGATCCTAGGCTTTGAAAGCAGGCTTGGTCATGTGGAGGTAGAATGGCTTGGTTATCGTCTTGAGACGAATGTGGCGCTTGCCTTGCTGCTTATCGTGGTTGTTTTCTTAGCACTCATGCTTGTTCTAAAATTGATTCGCTCTATTTTTGGCTTTCCTTTTTGGGTTCGAGAGCACGCAGCCTTAAGACAACAAAAAAAGCTTGCTCAGCAATTGCAGCAAGGATTGATTAGTTACACCATGAGAGATGGAGAGGCTCTAGCGCTTGAGGCCGATGGATTGAAGCGGAATGGTGGAGAAAAGGGGCTTGCGCTTTTTTTCCGGGCGGAAGCGGCTTTGATGAAGGCAGAGCGCAAAATCGCTCATGATCTTTATCTCGATCTCTCAAGAGTAAAAGGATTTGAGGTTCTAGGGTTGAATGGGCTGCTCAAGCTCGCTTTGGAACAGGGTGGCTATGAGGAAGTTCTTTATTATGCCATGGCTTGTGAGAAATATTATGTATCATCCCCTTGGCTTATGGATATACTTTTTGAAGCAGCACTTCGTTTTAACAAATTTGAGGATGCGCTTGATGCGCTTCGCCGCAAGAAGTCACTCAAAATGTTAAAATCTGAAGAGTACCAAAAGAGGGTAGCGATGGTACTCTTGGCCCAGGCGCTTAAAGAAAAAGATCATGGTAACCAAGAAAATTATGAACGCTTCATTGAGCAGTCTTATGAAAGTGATGAATCGTATCTTCCGACCCTTTTACATTTTTTGCCGATTTTGCTGCGCGAAGAAAAGCACTCACGGCTAAGAAAAATTATTGAACGTTCCTGGTCATCATCACCACACCCCGACTTGGCTCGTCTTTATGCAGAATCCATGCCTGGTGCAACAGATGTTGAGGTGTTTAGACTGATTCAACGTCTTTCAAGTTTTGCGCCTCACCATCCAGAAAGTTTTCTAGAGATGGCCCGTTACGCATTAAAAGCAAAATTGTGGGGGCAATCACGAGAGTACTTAGATAGTCTTATTGAAGAGAATATTAAAAACCAAGAAGTGTATTATTTGCGGGCACAGCTGGAAGAAGCTGAAACGGGAGATGTTGCACGTGCTTTGCCGTGGCTTGAAAAGATGGCGCACTTAAACCTTAAAGGAAATTGGTTTTGTAGATCATGTCTTAGTTGTACGCCACATTGGCAGATGATTTGCCCGAATTGTCATGCTTTAGGTGAATTTGAATGGACATCGCTCAAAAAGTCTTGAATCGGCTTGATAAATTCGTATAGTGATGCAACCATAATCTAATTTTCTGTTTTGGATATTTAGATCTCTTGCACGGGCTACTTTTTGAGATCAACCGTGAAATAATAATACTTTAAAAGGAACCCAATTGAGGAATAAGAGTCTCATTAGTATTGGCTGGGTGTTGTTATGGTCTCTTTCCATAAGTTTAAGTCT
>JBQCDM010000101.1:0-2729 GCA_051961235.1 Nucleicultricaceae bacterium (SeqCode) | reverse complement strand
AGATTCAAGGAGTATTGAATCAAATCGAGTTATTCGATACTGAAACACGATTTACCTTAAGCGACTGTGTCATCATATCTAAATTCCCGTCGCATCTAACCCTTAATAAGATCAGGGTAAATTGGCGTGGCTCTCTTAAAGATATGAATGCATTTGTTGTGGGCAATAAAATTTCTGTCTACGCGGTTCTAACACCGCCTAAAAGACCCGTGTTTGATGGCGCCTATAATTTTAGGAGACACGCTTATTTTATGGGTTTGAGTGCCACAGGATACTGTTTGGGCGAGCCTAAAATGCATCCTGATTCCTCAAAGCAGATCCCTTCTCTTGCACGATATCGACACAATCTCACTCTTAAAATTCGAGACGCCCTACCTGGTGAGACTGGCGGCTTGGTCGTAGCACTCGTAACAGGAGACCGATCTGGTATTTCAAACGCCACAAAAGACTATTTTGCAAAATCAGGCGTTGCACATATTCTTGCAATTTCAGGCCTTCATTTAAGTTTAATTGCAGGAATTTTCTTCCTCACCATCCGGCGATTCTTATCTCTCATACCCATGTTAGCCTTAAGGCTACCACTTAAAAAAATTGCAGCCATATTTGCTTGGGTTGGCACCCTTTTTTACCTCATGATTTGTGATTTCCCGATCCCGGCTGAACGCGCCTTTATTATGATTTCCATTTTTTTCTTAAGCATTCTGCTTGACCGTGAAGCAATCTCTCTTCGAAGTGTTGCGCTCTCTGCCACCATCATTTTGATTCTAAAACCAGAAGCCTTACTCAATGCAAGCTTCCAACTTTCTTTCTCCGCCGTGGCCGCTCTTGTTGCATTTTATGAGGGAGGGCGCTATGGGGGGCTTGCCAAAATCGTACACTTTATAGAGAATAAACCAATCAAATATGTGCTTGGATTAATAATAACGTCGCTTATTGCAAGCCTTGCAACAACCCCTTATATCGCCTATTTCTTTCATCACATCACCTTGCAATCCTTAACAGGAAATCTTCTTGCCGTTCCCTTGCTTGGGTTTGTGATCATGCCCCTTATTCTTGTTTTTTTGATCTCTCTGCCATTTGGCGGTAGCAGTATCCTTAATCAGGCATTAACGTACGCCTTTGACCTCCTCACACACTATCTTGAATGGGTCTCTCGTCTTGCGGGTGCTTCCATACCCACTGGTATGATTCCTTGGTATGCGTTAAGTCTTTTAACTGTATCTCTGCTTTGGTTGCTCCTATGGCACACACGTATTCGTTATGGGGGAATTTTGGGTATTTGTATCGCCAGTGCACTCATTTTTACCGCGCCAAAACCAGATCTCTATATTGATCCACATCGTAAACTCATTGCTTTTTACGATCCCAACTCCCACCAAGTTATCGCAAACTCTCTACAACATGCTCGTTTTGCTCGCAAAGTATTCATGGAGGCCTCAGGTACAGATAAGGTGATCCGCATTCCTTCAAAACCTGGCCTTTATCGTTTTGGTTCTCTCCTTTTTGAACGTCAAGACAACCGACTCTCTATAAAACGTAATGAAGATTATATGGAAGTGGGATTTAATGAGGAAAAACTCTCCCACATTATTTTAAATGGTAAAGAAGTTGATCTTCCTGATTTATTCAACCAAGGCATTCTAGGATATTGGACTCACAACACGCTTAGTATCAAACCAAAAGCCCCTCTTCATTCTACTCACCCCTGGGAATGACGAGGAAAGATTTCATCCCCGCCCAGTAAAAACGCCTATTTTCAAACCATACCAAATTCCAGCATCGTTAACATTGACTCAACAAAGAACGCACGAATCAGTTGTGAGTCTGGATCAATAGGAGCCAAATGCGCTACCACATTTCTTAATTTATCTCGTTCTTCAATAAAAAAGGGCTTCAATAGAACAGCATTACGACGAAATAACTCAGATGTTGTTAGGGGTCTTCTTGTAATTACCAGCTGGGCATGATCATTTGATTTGGTTATATCTGTGATATGGGTTGGAAGAGGACCTATTTTGCTCTCAAGATAAACGAGTGTCCGTTCACAAAGACTCTTTGGTGAATATTCCCTATGAAGCTGTTCCACATCAACGCTTAAACCTGTTAAACGCGCATTTAAGATTCTATGTACAAGCGCGTCATAAGACGCATCATATTGCCTAAGATCCGCAATTGGTTTGTAATGTGTGCTGTTGAATGCCTTTATATCTTTGAGCAGAGTGATGCATGGAGTTTCTCTTTTTGCATCCTCACTCACACGAGCTCCTCGATTCAAGAACCCCGACGGAAACCATTGTGCATCATCCTCTTTACTACCCATGGATGCATACCCAAAGCCATGTGTCGTAAGGAAGAAAATGCTGATCCCATAAACAATTTTCAAAAATTTTATATTCATCCCGACTCCCTTGTTATATTAATTTTTTATATTGACTCAGAAGTATCGCTCGAAGTTATTGGGATCTCAATACCTTAAATATTTAAACTATCTCTAATATCGAGCATTGAAGTCGTGCGTACAAGCCCCCGACTTAAAGAACTCGTTTGGCATTCTGGTGTTTTTGATAATTTCTGTTTTTGAATCTGTTTTTGAGCTTGTGGAGGATTAATATTCTCTTTTGTTTCTGATGCAAGAGGCTTTTTACTCTGATAAATACCGCGAGATTGATTTAAAAACGCACCTATTCGTTTATTCATTTCTATGAGTCGATCAATTCGAACACCAATAG
>JBQCDM010000100.1:0-5265 GCA_051961235.1 Nucleicultricaceae bacterium (SeqCode) | reverse complement strand
GAGTCGGACGGCGAATTTTTAGGTCATAATGTGGATTTGACCGCACTTAAAAATGTTTTGTTGGAAGCCATACAATCTTCCTCAAACACACGCTTACTTGCCCCCTTTAAAGTCACGCGTTTTGTTTGCACACAGCATGATGTTACGGTCTTTGATGAAGCAGGTACGGAAATTAACGGGATTGCTTGCCTTGCAGCGGACGGAAAATTTTCCCCCATTCGCCATAAACTGGCATTGCCCACGCGCGAATGGTCTTATGATCAGGTGGCTTTTGTTTTTAATGTACACCACACAAAACCGCACCATAACTTTGCTTATGAAGCGTTTCTGCCCAAAGGTCCTTTCGCATCCCTTCCAACGGTGGATCCGAATCAATCGTCCATTATCTGGACAGTACCCACAAAACAGGCGCTTCCCCTTAAAGAAATGGACGACAGCGCTTTTAGAACAACCCTGAATGATACCTTTGATGTTTTAGGCACCCTCACACCCACCACCGCGCTTTGGACATATCCGCTCTCTGGACTGCTCGTCTCAAAGCCTTATAAAGAGCGCGTTTTGCTTCTGGGTGATGCTGCACATGCCATGCACCCCGTTGCTGGGCAAGGATTAAATGTGGGCATTGGCGATGTGATCGTCCTTGGCAACCTTATGCAAGATTATCGAAAACTTGGGCTCGACATCGGTGGGGTGACGCTTTTTCGCGAATTCTCAAAACAACGTCGTTTTGATGTTCTTGCCATGACCTTTACGACGGATCATCTGGTGCGCTTGTTTTCCAACCATTCGATCACGCTTAACTTTATGCGCGATCAAGGATTAAAGATGGTGGATCGATCCTCACTCCTCAAACGATTCTTTACGCAAAAAGCGATGGGTAAAGCCTAAAGCGGTTGGGTTGCCTCAAAAAGCCACGCTCGATTTTCCGCATGAATCTGAGGCATCAATGTCTCACGCACACGCGCATGATACTGATCCAGCCACGTCTTTTGTGCCGGCGTTAACAAAGACGGTTCAATGAGTTGAAGATCGATGGGGGCAAGCGTGAGCGTTTCAAAAACATATACGAGATGTTCTTCGCCCCAAGCAGGCGTCGCATTCTCCACTACCACCAAGCTCTCGATGCGAATACCATAATCACCGGCCTTATAATAGCCAGGTTCGTTTGAAAGGATCATGCCGGGCTCTAAGGCAATGGGGGATCCCACGGTTGAAATGCGCTGTGGCCCTTCGTGCACCCCTAAATAACTGCCAACCCCATGCCCTGTACCATGGGCATAATCCAAGCCCACGTCCCAAAGGGGGGCGCGCGCTAAACAATCAAGTTGCGAACCCGTGGTGCCTTTGACAAAACGCGCACGTGCCAAATCTATGTGGCCTTGAAGCACCCGCGTAAAACGATCTTTTTGCTCCGCACTGGGCGGCATAAAACAAACCGTGCGCGTCACATCAGTGGTGCCATCCAAATACTGGCCGCCGGAATCAACCAGATAAATATCATGTGGATGAATCGGACGGTTGGTCTCTGGTGTGACGCGATAATGCACCACCGCGCCATGGGGCCCGCTTGACGAAATTGTCTCGAAGCTCACTGATTGAAAGAGCTCTTGTTCTTTACGGTAGGCCAACAATTGACTAGCTGCCTTTTGTTCATCCACCGTATTCGTTGGCACACTTCGAGAAAGCCAGGCCAAAAAATTCACCAAAGCCGCGCCATCGCGCACATGAGCTCGCCTAGCTCCTTCAACTTCCACCGGATTCTTGCACGCTTTTGGCATCAACGTTGGATCCATACGACGCACCACTCGTCCTCCTGCCGCATCCGCGCCTTCAACCGCTAAAATCAGCTTAACCGCATTGGTATAAGGGTCGATGAGAACACGCTTTTTCTCTTGTCCCAACGCAGCTAAAGCGTCCATAAAGGCTTCATAGGGTGCTGTTACCACGTGATCTTTAAAATGCGCTAAGACAGAACTGTCTATTTTTTTTGCATCCACAAAAAGCTGTACAGCGCCCTCTTTGGGCACAATCATGTGCGCTAAAACAACCGGAAACACATCCAAATCACCGCCTCGAATGTTTAGCAACCATGCAATCGACTCAAGCGAACTGGTTGCAAAAGCATCCAACTGATCACGCATTAAACCCTCTTGTAGTCGTGCCACCTTTTTATCAAAGGCTTCTCCTGCATACGTCACCGGATGCACTTTTACAGGTGCAAAAGGCGGCGCTGGCTGGTCATTCCAAATGCGATCCACGGGATTTAGATCCACAGGCACAAGATGAGCGCCTACATCCGCCAACACCCCTTGATAGTCTTTCATCTGGTTTTCAGTGAGTGTCCACGGATCAAATCCGATGCGCTTTCCCTGCCCCACCTGTGACTTGAGCCACGCGGTTGGACGGAGCTCATTGACCAAGTAAACGTCAACCCTATCCGGATCAACCGAGTCTTGTGCTTGAAGAATATAGCGCCCATCTACAAAAAGAGCAGCCCTATCCTCTAACACAATGAAAAGCCCCGCTGTTCCTTTAAAGCATGAGAGAAACGCTAATCGCTCGCGGTAAGCGGGTGTGTATTCGCCTTGATGATCATCCGTGTTGGGCACAATAAATCCATCTAGGTGTTGATCGCGTAGCACGGCCCTCAATCGCTCTAGACGTTTTCCACTTGGGTGAGATGTGCGGTGGTTTTCCTTCTTTTGATCTTGCATCGTTTGCTACCTTTTTCTTTATAAAGTGGCGACCACACGCCCTATTTTTTGCACTTATTCTAGCTCAGTCTCATTGCTGCCTTTTGGTTTTTCAATCGGCAACGTAATGACGAACTCACTGAATGTATCTTCTTCTGTGTTGAGCGTGATCGTGCCAAAATGTTGACGCGTGATAATATCATAACTCAACGACAAGCCCAAACCAGTGCCACGGCCTGATGGTTTTGTGGTGAAGAACGGATCAAAAATCTTCTTTTGATACTTCTCACTGATTCCAGGACCATTGTCATAAATGCGAATTTCGATTTCATTCTCATTGAGTAGTGTTGTGGTAATACGCAAAAGCGGCTGAAAGTCTTTTGAGTGTTTCTTTTTCTCGAATAACGCATCAAAAGCGTTGGTAAACATATTCAAGAAGACGCGCCCTAAATCTTGTGGGAACATATGAATTTTTGGAATCTCTATATCATACAAACGCTCAATATGGGGCGAGAATCCCTTTTGTTTAAAGCTTGAGATTACAAGCAAAATATTCTCCTCAATCACATCATTGATAGAGTTAAGCTGTGGCTCATCTGCCCCACCACGCGCATGGACAAGCATACTGTGGATAATAAGATCAGCATGGTTACCGTGTTTTTGGATTTTGCTCAAATTCACATCCAAGTCATGCAGCAATTGATCGATTTCATCATGCTTTTCTTTTGGAATTTTATCTTTTGAGGACGCACAGATCTCTTTCAATTCTTCCAAGAAATCGCGCGAATTAATGGAAAAGTTGATGATAAAATTGAGCGGATTCTTAATTTCATGCGCAATACCCGCAGTGAGGGCACCAAGGCCTGCCATCTTTTCTTGCAAAATGATTTTCGATTGCGCCTTTTGCAGGTTGGTAATGGCACCTTGCAATTGGCGATTACGCTTGGAGAGATCGCGCGTACGCTTGGAGACAATTTGATCAAGGTCATCAATATGCTCTTCAAGGGCAGCCACCAATTCGCGGTTTTGTTTAAACACACGCGATACCGCTTCAAACCAAGAATGCCAAGGCTCTTTCAAATTAGCATAATCAAACGGATCGCGCCCTTGGTTAGTAATGTGGCTGACCAACTTTTGGGTAGGGTAAATAAACTCTTGAATAATGAGACGATTGGCTGCAATTAAAATAATCGTCGCAAAAACGAAAATCAGAATAAACCCAGGACCAATATTCTTTAAAGCCGCAAAAGCAATGTCCCACATACTGACGTAATAAACCACCGTCCAAGGTGCATAGGTGAGCGGTGAATGAAACACCCAATAATCGCCCACCTGACTCATCACATTCGGCTTTGCATTTCTGATCATAGCCAAATCTAGTTTTTTAGGCAGCGTATCAACGACGTTGAGTTTAATGTTATTTTCAATCACATCGCTATAATAGCCGGTATCCTCTAAGATGCTATTTTGATCATTTAAGACAAAAAGACGGCCAAAGTTATGGTGGATACTGCTAAAAAAGTGGCTTAAGGCGCCGAGCGTAAAGTCGATCGCAACAACGCCTCGAAAGGTTTGCTCTTCATAAACAGGGGCCGCGCACGTCATCATCAAAACATTTTCAGGACTTAAATAAAGATCTGTCCAAAACAATCCGTCTTTATCCGTGCCTTCCGCCAAAATACGACTACACAACCCTTGTTTAAATTCTTCTGCACAAAAGTAAGATTTTTTCGGCGATTTCCAGGGAAAGATATTACTGAAATCACGATTTGAGATGTAATAAGCCATAGTGATCGTCTGAGTATTAGTTTTGATCACCCTAAGCAGCGGATTCAAGTGATACGCCATGGTGATTTCATGCCATGTACTTTCATCAATCTGATTCAATGGCAGCAAGCCCGTTAGATTTCCCACTTTCCCTTTACTAATATCATCTCGCTTTAGCGCAAAGATGTGCTTTTCTTTTACATATTCAATAGGAGGTCTTAGATTTGGATTGGGTTTGTCTTTCAAAAAATCTTCAGCTTGGATTTTAAGAGAGCGCACAGCATCAGCCCGAATACGCAATAAAAAGTTGAGCGCTTGTGTTTGTTCAATGAGCTGAAATTTGAGTGCTTTTATAATATAAGCACTACTCTCTTGATAGAGTGAACTAAAGAGAAGAGCGGCGCTTATAATCACGCCGCCATAAGAAATGGCGGCTATCTTTTTAAAGCGAGAAAAAAAGTTCATGCCTCGGCCCCGCATTAGGCTTTAACAAACGATCCAGGAGCATCCTCAAGGGGTGGGTATTTTTTTGAGCCAGGATTGCGCGCTGCCACCATCTTTGTGTTATATGTTTTCATCCATTTCAACCATTCGGTCCACCACGAACCTGGATGAGACTCAGCTTGCTCCAACCAATCTTTGTAATGATCAACAAGGGTATCATTCGTCCAATAACCATACTTTTCAGCACTCGGGTGATTGAAAACACCCGCCACATGGCCTGATCCACCTAAGACAAATTTCTTAGGTCCTTGAAAAGCTTTCGTGCCCCCATAGCCACACCCCCACGGCGCAATGTGATCAT
>JBQCDM010000099.1:0-2870 GCA_051961235.1 Nucleicultricaceae bacterium (SeqCode) | reverse complement strand
AGAAGAGATCGATGATCCTACAGGCGTTTCTAGCCATGCGTCTTGCAACACGGCCGTATTACCAACATAAATGCTAGACCATATCTTTTCTTTTATCTCGCCTGGAAATACCGTAACAGCAGCACATGTGTGCAAATATTGGCGCACTATTTTGACAAAGGGGCTTTACTTTTCGCCTATGAGAATTGACTCCTTAGAAAGTTTTAATGCGTTATACCATCCAGATATTATTGATAGTAAGGAAGCCAAGGAAGCGCGTCAAAAAGTGACCCATCTTGTGGTTGATGATACGAACAAATCAATTGGCAACATTGATTTTAGAGAAATTATTACAACCATGCCAAGGTTGCGTTCGATTACGCTTCACAAAGCACGCCTCAGTCTACCAACAGTAGAAGAAGCAGAAGATGCAGAAAAACAAGAACTTGCACCCGTTTCAACAGGTCCACAGACCATCAAATTCAGCAACTGCGAGATAGTAAAACATCAAAATCAGGCAACAATTACAGATGCATTCGAAGAAGTTGGACAATATGTTGCATCCATTCTCCTCACCAGTGAGCGTTTGACTGAATTTAAAATTCAAAAAATGCCGGGGTTCTTTGCACTTAAAATTTTACCTCAGCTTAAAAGAGCCATTAATGAGCCTACATTTCAAGCAAAACTTGGCTCTGTGCAAAGGCCACTCAATCGCCTTGACATAATGGATGGTTTCATCAAAGACATTCCAGCTGAATTTGACATCTTCCCCCATTTGGACATAGAGAAAACGGGCATTACTGAACTTAAAGAATCGATTCAAAATCCACAAGTAATCGTCAAAATGAAGGAATCAGAAAATCCTGCACCGAACGCAACATTTGCAACGCCCTCCATCTTCAAGCGCGTTGGCGCTTTTGCAAGCAATTGCATGCATGATCTAGGAGGATTCATTAAGGAGATAGCCTCAAGACAACTTATAGCACAGGAACAAGACGACTATACTTGGAACGATCAATATAAAAGAATCGGTGGATAACAAAAGGTGATACTTCAAATCAACCTATAGCATAGGAAGACGACGACTTACTCTTAATCTGAATGTCTGAGGAAGAACGCGTCTTCTTAAGCGCAATAAACACAAGACGATTAAACATATAAGGAAAGGCGTGTACTTCCCTTGTGTGGAATGACTCTAGGATCTTGCCTCAAATCAAGTTATACTGCCCTCTACAAGAATAGATAAGGGTCTAGACCCTAAAAAAATGATAAGGGGGCGAATCGTGCAGAAAAGTTTATTCAATCTGCTTGGTGTAGGGTTGATAAGCTTTTGCTTTACGCTTCTCATACGCGCGCACCTTATTCTCCTCACCTCCCATGAAATGGGTTTATTAGCGGGTCTTATTTTTTTTGGGTTACTCTTCTTTCAAGAGCTTTATATCAATCGCCCAAAGATGGGAAAACAAGACCCCTCTTTACAGTACACCGTCCCTGACGAGATTCTTAAAAAACTCGAGGAAATCGATCAACATCGCATCCAATTGAGAGAAGAGATCGACAATAAAATTAATGAGCTCATTCGAAGCAATCTTGAAAAGTTCGAACATTCTCTTTATGCATCCACGTCCTATCGCCCGCCGTCTGCTGAGGATACGAGAGAGACCATCAGAGCAGAGCTTGATGGCAATGAATCTATGCATCCATCAACACATACCGAAAGCACAATACCCAGAGACAATCGATCAACGCGAGCAAGCGCCCCTTTTAATCAAAGTCCGCAAAACTTTTTCGCACGAGACGTACTCTTAGAGCGCATTCAAACCGCCTTGAAAAATGATAAAATTGAAACGCTCTTGCAACCCATCGTCAGTCTGCCTCAGCGCAAAAAGCGTTTCTTTGAAGCCACATCCCGGCTTCGAGATCAGAACAATGCGATCATTATGCCCGAGCACTATATCCCGCTTGCTGAAGAAGTTTCATTAATCAGAATTATTGATAATGCGATTTTAATGAAATGCATCTATTTGGCGAGATCTGCCTCCAAAAAAGATTTAAATGTCGGATTTTTCTTAAACCTTTCACTTAAAACACTTGAAGACACTGAGTTTATCAATAGCTTAAGCGAGTTTATGGAAATTAACCACGATATGATGGACCGTCTCATCTTCTGCCTTGAAGCAAAAGATATGCGAGACGCGCCACCAGGCATTTTAAAAACCCTTCAAGAACTCAGTGCACTTGGATGTCAATTTGCGCTGACCCATGTAACCAGCTTTGATCTTGATTTTAAAACGCTTAGAAACTTTAAAGTCCGATTTATCAAGATCAACCACGCTTTTTTGCAAGACTTTTTAAAAGATACAGGCGTTAAAAATGTAAAAACCTTCAAGCATCACGCTTATCTTCATCAAGTCGATCTCGTCGTCACCCATGTGGAATCTGAAGAGGAGTATACATCTGTGATGGATTTTGAATGCGATTTTGGGCAAGGATATCTCTTTGGATATCCAGACCAGGCCTTATGACACCCAACGCTCCATCATTGATCTAGAAAACTTATTAGTTCATTTCAAGAAAAACCTGAAGCTTGAATGCCACTAGCGCCCTCTCATAGCCCACTATTTTATGCAATGCCTTCAATCAGGGCTCAAAGAACCACTATTGTCCTTTTCAGCTGCGCTCCACTGAGCTTTTGCAGCTTCATCATCATCATTCGAGACGCTATCTTCATAAAACTTAAATTCACACTCATCTTCTAAAAAGATTTCAATGGTTTTGTCCAAGCCATCTTGTGACTCTGCTTCTGAGTCCCCTCCTAAACTAAGATCCGGTGTAGACTCACCACTCAAACAACTCACAGTACTTGATGTCGTTGAATGATTGTCCTTATC
>JBQCDM010000098.1:0-3059 GCA_051961235.1 Nucleicultricaceae bacterium (SeqCode) | reverse complement strand
CGCACCTACAGCACCAATCGCACTGGATGTCAGTATTAGGAAATCCCGCCTTGACGGCTCAGATTTATGTAGTTTTTTTTCATCCGATTCAACAGACACGTTTTCCCCGCTTATTATATAAAAATCTGCAATCCCTATATTTAAAATAAAATGGATAGATCTCACAAGAAAAAAGATCAAAACACTTTTGATTTGAGGATTGAAAAATGTCATAGTCCATAATACTTTTGAGGATATTAAACGCAGGATTTAGCATGGATCCCCTTACACATGGCCTCTTAGGCTCCAATATTGGTCAATCCTTATCGTCGAAGCGACTGACATTAAAGACAATCATCATCGCGGGATTGGTCGCCATGTTTCCAGACATTGATATATTTTTTAACACGTCTGGAGATCCCCTTTCTGGACTTGTTTTACACCGAGGCATCACACATTCGCTCTTTTTTGGTCCCGTTATAGGGCCCTTATTTGGGTTTATTATTTCCCGATTTTCGCCTGACAAAGAGAAAAAGGGTGATTTCATTTTTTATAGCATTCTTTGTTTTTTCGCGCTTGAAAGTCATGTGTTGTTGGATCTTTGCACGAGTTATGGCACACAAATTTTTGCACCCTTCTCAACGCTTCGCATGGCAATCAATGTCGTTGCTGTGATCGACCCTCTCTATACTGTTCCTCTCCTCGTCTCTTTATGTTTTGGTCTTTACTACATCAAAAAAGCGCCTGGAAAAGCCGTTATGATTGGCCGCTTTACCTTTCTATTAACCACAGGGCTACTCTTTATTTTTTACCATATCAATGAAGTCATCACTGAAACCGCCCGAGCAAGCCTTAGAACCACAGATCAGGAGGTTTATACGATTAAAAGCTATCCAACGCTGCTTCAACCATTTTATCGACGCGTAACAGCAGAATCACATCAACAGCAATGCCTCACCTATATCAGTGTATTTCATACAAAGATGATTCAATGGAAATGCTATCCTAAAGAGCAACATTGGGCTATTGACGCCATCAAAAACACGCCAGAAGGACGCATTTTTAAGTGGTTTGCCATGGATCAAGTGCGCTATGAAGTCTCTAAACCCACCTCTAACACAACAGAAGTGATCATGTCTGACTGGCGTTATGGAAATCTAGATGGCAGTTCATTGTGGGATATCCGTCAAACGTTTAATGATGACAAAACATCGCTTGAAAAACCCCAGTATCATGTGGGAAAAATAGACATTAAAACTTCTATTTTACGGGACATATGGCATGCAACCTTCGGTTGAATATTACCTTAAGTCAGAGTTTCCTCACATCAAGGCACGCATCTCATCACGCGCGCGTCGATTTAACCTTCGATTTGACGTGAGAGAAAACGCGTTGATTCTCAGCATTCCTGAGCGCGCAAGTCTTACGCGACTTCAGCAATTTCTGAAGGAGTCATCCATCTGGATGCAAAATGTTCTAAGAGCGCAACTATCAAGACCGCCACATGCTCAAAGTCACATACATTTACTGGGCAAGCCCTTACGCGTCAGTTATGAAGAAAAAAAAATCACCCGTGTTTGGCAAACAGAAGAAACCTTGCATTTCGGAGCGCCTCAACATAAGAAAGTCAAAACCATAGAATCATGGTTTCGAAACACAGCGCATCTTCACTTTCTAGAGATTGCAACACAGCTTGCCGACACAATTGACGCCAATATCACAAAGCTTGTTATTAAAGACACCCGGTCAAGATGGGGCAGTTGCTCTCATCAAGGCATCATCTCTCTTTCTTGGCGCCTTTTATTAGCACCACCCCAAGTTGGATATTATGTCTGTGCTCATGAAGTTGCTCATCTTAAAGAAATGAATCATGGTCCTGCTTTTTGGCGCCTTGTGGCGCGCCTTGATCCCCAGTATCGTCAATCTCTTGCGTGGCTTAAAAAAAATGGTTCTTCTCTTTTTTATTTCAATGCGCTTGATTTGTGATAAAAAACCGACATGGATATTGCACTTTATCAACCTGAAATCCCTCAAAACACAGGCACTATTATGCGCATATGTGCTTGTTTTGGCGTACCATTGCATATTATTCATCCAAGTGGCTTTGCCCTTAATGATCGAAATTTAAGACGCGCTGGTATGGACTATATTTCATTGTCCCATATTACCCAGCATATTTCCCAAAATCACTTTCTAGACGCCCATCAAAACAAGAGGGTGATTCTAGTAACGCCTCACACTGAAACTCTCTATACACACTTCGAATTTAAAAGTGACGATATTCTGCTTTTTGGATCAGAAAGTTCGGGCGTTCCACCAGAAATCCACGCACGTTTCGAACATAAAGTTAAAATCCCCATGATCCCTGAATGCCGCTCTTTTAACCTTGCAGTTTCTGTTGGCATTGTGCTCAGTGAAGCACTACGGCAGACGCATCACTTTCCAAACTGAAAGGAGAACCCTTATGTTTAACCTCTCAATCGAACAAAGAAAAGAAAAAGCAAGTGAATGGTTTCGAACGTTGCAGCATGAGATTTGTGGTCTTTTTGAATCCATTGAGAACGACTATGCAACGCTTAAAAATCTGACAGGGCCTGTACCTACCTTCAAGTTTAATGAGTGGCTCCACCCGCAAAACGGCGGGGGCACAAGTGGTATTATGTTTGGTAATGTTTTTGAAAAGGTCGGTGTCAATTTCTCAAGAGTCTTTGGTGAATTTTCTGAAGATTTTAGAAAAGAAATTCCAGGCGCTCATCAGGACCCATCTTTTTGGGCCAGCGGTATTTCTCTTGTTGCACACATGAAATCTCCGCTCGTTCCAGCTGTACACATGAATACGCGCTACATTGTCACCAATAAAGACTGGTTTGGTGGTGGGGCCGATCTCACCCCTTATTTTCCGGTTGATGAAGATACGGCGTCCTTTCATCGAGCATTACAAAAGGCTTGTGACCAACACGATCCCCAATCATATGCCAAATACAAACAATGGTGTGATGAATATTTTCACCTTAAACACCGCAATGAATCACGGGGTGTTGGCGGTATTTTTTATGATTATTTGGAAGGCGATTGGGAGC
>JBQCDM010000097.1:0-3238 GCA_051961235.1 Nucleicultricaceae bacterium (SeqCode) | reverse complement strand
AATCGGATGATTGCCTTACATCATCCTCAAAAAGGAGAAAAACTCAAACTTGCTCAACAATCTGCTCATCAAGCCATGGATGCGCTTGAGCGTCATATCCAAACACACACATCAACAAGAAAGATCTTGCTTAAAATTCAAGAACTTTTTCAGCTTCCCTCTATCCTCAAGAAAATAGAAATCTATGATAACAGCCATATCCAGGGCCAGCATGCCATTGGCGCTCTGGTTGCATTCAATGAACACGCATTTGAAAAAAATGCCTATCGTAAATTTACCATTAAAAGCAAGGATATCACACCGGGTGACGATTATGGCATGATGCGTGAAGTACTAAAAAGACGCCTTTCTCCACAAAAAACTAAGGATGAACGTTACTACACCCCCTTACCCGATCTTATTTTAATTGATGGTGGCAAAGGTCAGCTCAATGTGGCAAAAGAAGTCTTAACTGAGTTCAATCTCAATATTCCACTCATCGCCATAGCAAAAGGGCCCGATCGCAATGCGGGTAATGAAACCTTCTTTACACCCACACATATGGAGGGGATCACCCTCGAAAATCACAAAGAAGTTCTTTACTTTTTCGAACGCCTTCGAGACGAAGCGCACCGATTTGCCATTGGATTCCATCGATCAAAACGTGAGAAAGCGCTCACCAAATCTCCCATCGATGAGATCGAAGGAATTGGACAATTTAGAAAAAGACTATTGCTACAACATTTTGGGTCGGTTAAAAATATCGAGAGTGCTTCTCTCGCGGACTTAAAAATGGTTGAAGGTATTAGCGCTTCTCTTGCGAAAAGAATATATGATTACTTCCACCCTAATTAAAAACAAAGAGCATGATAACAAATTTACCAAACTATCTAACTTTCTTCAGAATCGCTGTAATCCCTATTGTGGTTGCACTTTTCTATACCAAAAATGAGGTCTGCTACATCATTGCAGGGTGCTTATTTGCACTCGCTTGCATTACTGATTTTTTAGATGGCTACTTAGCACGCACCTATGATCAGACCACAACGCTTGGAAGCTTTTTAGATCCCATTGCAGACAAATTGTTGGTTGCCTCAACGCTGTTGCTCCTCGTCGGATTTAGTCGGATTGGTGGTCCTTCTCTCATTCCAGCGCTGGTCATATTATGTCGAGAAATATTGGTCTCAGGGCTTCGGGAGTTTTTAGCTCAAGCTGAAGAATCCATGCCTGTAAGCTATCTTGCTAAATGGAAAACGGCGCTTCAAATGATATCCATTGGACTTTTGATCGGGTTTGGACCAACGGACCAAATTATATCCCTTTATTCACTTGGCATTGTAGGACTCTGGTTTGCTGCAATTTTAACGCTAATTACTGGATATGATTATTTAAGGAAAAGCTACGGCACTCTAAACCAATAGCTTTTCCTTTGTTATTACGCTTTCTTTAATCCATTTGGTAGGGATAAGTTTGGCTTATCCTTAATTGTCGGATACGCCTCCTTAGGCGAAGCCTTCATAATCTTTAGAACTTCTTCAAGCCCTCTATCGAGCTGTGGATCGGTCTTATGGAGAAAGTCTTGAGGCGCAAATTCTACGTCAATATCAGGATCAACCCCATAATTTTCAACGCGCCATCCTATATCCTTAAACCAAAATGAAAACTCGGGCTGTGTCGTCATGCCACCATCAATAAGCGCATCTGTAGACGAATAACCAATCACACCGCCCCACGTTCGTTTGCCGATCAATGGTCCCAATTTCATCATACGAAATGCGTGACAAAACACGTCACCGTCAGAGCCTGCATACTCGTTGCAGAGAGCAACCATAGGCCCCATCGGTGAATGCTCCGGATAGGGAATAAGGCCACTCCAACGACTGACATCATATCCAAGGCGTCTTCGCGCTAATTTTTCAAGCAACAAGGGAGAGACGGATCCCCCACCATTATAACGCACATCAATCACAAGCCCTTCTCGTTCTGATTCATTCAAATAATAGCGATGAAACTCTGAAAATCCCCAGGATGACATGTCGGGTATATGGATATATCCCACTTTGCCTTTTGATTTTTTATGAATATACGCGCGATTCGCTTCAACCCAATCGCGATAACGCGCCATAAGGTCAGAGCTCAGCGTTTTAACCAAAACATCACGCTTCTTTTGTTTACGCGCATTACTAATCGTTAATTTTACGATCTCGTGGTCATAGTTAACCAAAACTTCTTCGGGTGAGATCCCCTCATTTAAAGACACACCATTAATACGCCACAAAAGGTCGCCTTCCTTTATGTTAATCCCTGGCTGCACAAGCGGAGAAGAATGTTTGAGATTCCAAACATCACCTTTTGCAATATCCGTCACAACGTACGCATCCGATTTTTCGTGCTTTAGGAATCGCGCACCCAATTGTCCAACATAGTAAGACGAGCCACGCTTGATATCACCACCAAATACATAGGCGTGTGACGTACCAAGTTCTCCTTGCATCTCCCAAAGTAAATCATTCAATTCAGCACGCGTCGATACACGTGGAAGCAAAGTATAGTAGCGTTTGTATACCTTTTCCCAATCAACCATAGACCTGTCTTCTGTCCAAAAATGCTCGCGCTGCAGACGCCATGCTTCTTTATAGAGCTGCTCCCACTCCTTATCCGGGTTCACCTTGAGTCGAATACGTCCAAGATCAATCCAAAGTTGTTTAGCGCTATGGCCAAAACCATCCTCATCTTCGGCTTTCTCATCTGTTTTATGTACTTTGAGATTGTGCGATGTATTGAGAATGGCAATCATTTTACCATTTGCTGAAAGTTCATAGCCTAATACTTGATGGGATATTGATTCACCTTTAAGCGTCTCAAAATCAAATGCTTCGAGAGAACCGCCCCCTTCTCCCTCAGGATACTCATCATGCTCAAAACTTGTCTCAACAGGATAGGACAAGAAATAGACCTTACCAGCAATTGCTTGAAGATTATCATAAAGTCCTTTATGCACAGGAAATGCAATCGCTCGCTCACGAATACCCTCAAAATCAATCTTTATTTTCTTTGCATCTTGGATGGCTTTTTTAGACTTTTTCTTGACTTCTTTTGCATCCTCTTCATGCTTTTCCTCAACAAAAGGCTTTGCATCTTTTAAGAATGGTGATGGATTTTCCGCATCAAGCACAATGAGATATGGCCTCATGCCATGTGGAAATCCCATCTCAAAGTGCAAGGAGTCCCAAGCAGGATCAAATTCGCGATGTGAGAG
>JBQCDM010000096.1:0-7453 GCA_051961235.1 Nucleicultricaceae bacterium (SeqCode) | reverse complement strand
TGTAGGACGCCAAGCCATAAAGGGACAGCATAGAGAAGCGTCAAGATGCCAAGGGTGACTTGAATACACCCAAGTGCAACAAGGCATTTAAAGGATTTTAATAGAGCAGAGGTGCTTTGCAATATTTTTTTTGCGCGATACGCTGTCATCAAAATACCTACAAGAGTAGAAAGTGCGAGCAGTCGATGTATAAACTGCACAGTTCCATGGTTATCAAAGAAATTCAGATACGTTGGCGTGAGGTGGAGGAAATTTTCAGGTAAAAGCGATCCCCCCATCAAAGGAAAGGTATTGTAAATCAATCCTGCCTTGAGTCCTGCAACAAATGCACCATAGATGATGGTCATCAAAGTTAAGCCCAGAAGCATTATAATGGATTTTCGAAATCTATAGGCCGCTATCTCTGGCTTTGGTGATAGGAAGGCAGATGCATAGGTGAGCAATGTTGCCCCATACAAAAGAAATGCCAGTAGCAGGTGAATGGAGAGGCGATAATGGCTTACATGGGGCTCATAAACCAAACCGCTTTTAACCATGAGCCATCCCATGATCCCTTGAAGTGAGACAAGCAAGAAAAGACCAAAAAGTGACCAAATGAGTTTCTTTTGTCCATTTTTGATCATGAAACCAAGAAGAATAGGCGTAACATATAGAAGACCAATCACACGACCAAGCAGGCGGTGGCAATATTCAAGCCAAAAAATTCTTTTAAAATCGGTTAAAGTAAAATCAAAATTAACATGCTGAAATTCAGGCGAAAGCTTATAAGCTTCAAAAAGAGCCACCCAATCAATTTCATTGAGAGGTGGGAAAATACCCTTGAACAAATCCCATTCAACGATTGAAAGACCAGATCCAGTGAGGCGCGTAAGACCACCCAATATGACCATCGCCAACACGAGAAACATATTGATTAAAAGATTAATTTTAAGAATGAACTGGTTGTTTTTCAACATTATGGGTCGTTGTTTTGTTGAGTTAAGGATCCTAATTCTGATTTAACTAATCTCTTTGTGGCGACTATGCAAGACTTTAGGGTAGATATTTTTAGATTTTAAGTTAAAATTAATGCAATAATTTTATACTAAAATAAAATAATATTTTTCATTCAAGGGATAACACAATGAAAAAACCTTTAGAATATCTAGATGAAATTATCGGTCTTTTATTTTTAAAGTCGGGGGCAAAAAGCATATTTTTCCCCTGGTTTATCTTAGGCCCAGGCTACGTGGTAGATTCTAAGGACCAGGTAGAGCAAATCTATTCTTTCTTAAGAAAGTTCTATGTCATCGCTTTGCTAGGCGGTCTTCTTGTCGGACTTTTATTAGGTCCGTTTATTTTGCTTTTAATACTCATATTAATGGGTGCTTGGTATTATTACCAAACGAATCAATTTGTAAGCGAGCTTAAAAAATCAAATGATAAGATTGTTGTTGATGATAAGGTCAATGAAATTGCACAGGGTCATGATCTCAATGAATTAGTTGGTATTGCAGCTATTATGGTTGCTTTTATCCTGATTGGGTTTTTGATGATTTGGAAGGGTGGATTAATCAGTCGCTTTATTGGTTTTATCTTGATGATTATTTTTGGTGGCAAGACGTACTTCTTTGAAATGGTTATTCGTCGTAAATTAGCAACTGAGCCTTCTGCAAAAAAAGTTTCAACGGAAAAACTTGTGAAAAGTGCAAAGTCTGAAATGCATAAAATGGCAACAAAGGTGACGCAAGTACTTAAAACATCAGCAGATTCGTCAAAAAAGACGACTCAAAAAGGTTCAGGCGTAACAAAGGCGGCAGCGACTCAAAAAGCATCTGCAACGAAGTCGGCTACAAAGGCTCCAAAAACAGAGAAAAAAGCACCGGCTAAAGCAAAAGCGCCAACTAAAAAAACGCCGCCAAAAGAGAAAAAGTAACGGCAAAAGAGAATTATAAGAACGATAAAGCCACCTAAAGGGTTCTTTGGGTGGCTTTTTTTGTATGATGTTGTCCCTATATGGAGGTTTACTGAATCTACGTTTTTTATAGTTAACATCGGGGGGATCGGAATGTTTAACGTTCCCTATTGAACAGGGTAGCCAAAGGAGAGAGACAGGATGGCTGCACCCGTTCAAATTTTTCTCGAAAGGTATCTTCGAGGGAGCTTTCAAAGGCACTTATTTTTAATCCATTGTTATTTAAAGTGATAAGGTTGAAATAATCACCTAAATGAACGCTTGAGGGATGACTAATGAAATATATGACTATTCTTATGCTTGGTTTTGCGGCTTTTGTGATTATTTCTACGGTGCATGCGTCTGCGTCAGAGTCTAACGCTAATTCTAATTCATCCTATCAATGCCCAACTTTCACAGAAGATTCAAAAGAGCATAAGAAGCTGATTGAGCTTTACAACAATAGATTTGTGGAGAGAAAAAACATTAGTGGCAGCATGGTTTTACTTGATGGTCATAAATTTATGGTGAGAACAGTGGGTCGCGAGGTGATGGGTCCCTCGCACGCCCGCCCCTAGTGTGGATTTAAAGGGGAAGTACGATGGGGAAGCTTGCGGATATAGGCCCGTTCAATCAGCCTATCTGCTTTATCTAATTCCAGAGGAAAACATGGCGTTGTTTGATGCAACAGGCACATCAAAGAAGGAAAAAGAAACACGCTCTTTGATGGCTGCAGCGGCTACTAAAATTAAGGAAGACTTAAAAGTTGTGATAGACAATGCTCAAAATGCATATCCTTCATTACCCAGACAAGATATTATAAAACTCATGTCTCGAGAAGTAGGCGGTATGAAGTAAAAGAGGATGGCGTTCAGGGGAAATTAATCTTCCCCATAATGCCAAGCAAACCGTTAGTTGTGTTTGATGCGTTTGTGCGAGAGCCTTAAGATGCCTTTGACGCGATCTCAATGGTGTTTTGAAGCAAGCTTACAACCGTCATGGGGCCAACACCACCAGGCACCGGCGTTATGGCAGAGGCGATTTCTTTTGCCACATGATAATCGACATCTCCCACAAGATCTGAAGATCCATCATCATGGATTAAGTAATTAATGCCGACGTCAATCACAATAGCGCCCGGTTTGATCCAGCTTTTTGTGATCAGCTTTGGCACGCCCACCGCAACAATAAGAATGTCGGCCTCGCGGGTTTTTTGTTCGATGGATGCTGTATGGGAATGCGTGTAGGTGACGGTACAATTTTCTTGTAAAAGAAGCATGCCCATAGGACGGCCAACCAGTATAGACCGCCCGATGATCGCGGCATTCAGGCCATCCAAAGATTTTTTATAGTCCTTAAGAAGCGCTAAGCATCCTTTGGGTGTGCAGGGAACAATGCCCGGTTGACCAGTTGCAAGAAGGCCTTGATTGTAGGGGTGAAGTCCATCCACATCTTTTTTAGGATCAATGGCTGCAATCAATTCAAAATGATCCAGATGTTTTGGCAAAGGTAGTTGAATCAAAATACCATGGGTTGCAGGATCATTGTTCAGTCGATAGATGAGCTCAAGTACTTCACTTCTTGATATGCTAGGATCTAGGTGGTGTTCGTTTGCTTGAATGCCAACTTCTTCAGATTGACGGCATTTTGACGCGACATAAATCTTACTTGCAGGGTTATCGCCAATGCGAATCACGGCAAGCACGGGGGTGATGCCCTTTTCCTTAAGATGCAGGACTTGCTTTTTAAGTTTGGTTTTGATTTTTGAGGCTAGTTCTTTGCCATTAAGAATATGGGCACTCATAGAACCTCACACAAGCTATTGAATTGCCATCTCCTATATAAAGCGCAATGCAAGACGATTAATAAAACTTTCAAGGAAATAAAGACCAAGAATTAAAACAATTGGGGAGAGGTCAAGTCCTCCCATATTGGGCAAGACGCGACGAATAGCACCCAATAAAGGTTCCGTGATTCTGAAAAGTGTTTCGACAACGAGTGATACAAATTTATTCTGGGCATTGACGATATTAAACATGAGAAGCCAGCTCAAAATAACATAAATAATGATTGCCCATGTATAGAGATGGATCACGGTATTAATGAGCTGCAAGAGCGGTACAATAATGATGTCCAAGTTTACCTCCCATGTTTATTGATGATTGCACACTATACATTTCTGCTAAAAGGCGCAACTATTGTTTTTCTGCTATTGTGTGGTCGTTTTTTCAAAAGGATGATTCGGGAGGCAGAATTTTGCTTAATTCAGAAGGAGACAAGCCCAGCTCTTGTCCATCTTTTACGACAATCTGCTCTATCTTGAGACGCGCCTCATTCAAAATGGATTCACAACGTTGCTTTAAGAGTGAGCCGCGCTCATAAAGAGTAATAGCATCTTCTAGGGTCGTTTGCCCCGATTCAAGTTTTTTTACGACCTCTTCAAGCTCCTTCAAGCTTGCTTCAAAGGAAAGCTGGAGCGTTAAATCTGTTGAAGGCGTTTCTTTTATATCATTGGGCATGTCGTTGATCTCATAGGGGATGAAAGTTCAATGATCTATCCATCCCTATCATTTCTTTGAAGATTAACTCAAGACTTTTTTGCCTTAAGTGCCGCAACCGCTTCGTTAAAAGCTGGAATGATTTGGAATAAATCACCCACCAAACCAAAATCAGCCACTTGAAAAATGGGAGCTTCTTCATCTTTGTTAATGGCAACGATGGTTTTGCTTTCCTTCATGCCTGCTAGATGCTGAATTGCACCCGATATGCCGATTGCAATATAAAGATCAGGGGCCACAATTTTTCCTGTTTGCCCCACTTGATGATCATTGGAAATGTAGCCTGCATCAACAGCAGCACGTGACGCACCAATCGCTGCATTTAATGTATCGGCAAGTTCTTCAATAATATGAAAGTTTTCTTTGCTCTGCAAACCGCGCCCACCTGAGACAACAATGCGTGCAGACGTAAGCTCAGGACGAGATGATTTGGTTTCTAAGAGATCAACAAATTCTGCGGCCGGACTATTGGAGAGGGTTGGTGTTACTTTTTCAACAACAGCAGATCCTCCTGTGGAAGACACGGGTGCAAAAGCGGTGGTGCGAACCGTTAGAACCTTGATGGCATCCTTGGATTGCACCGTTTGAATGGCGTTACCTGCGTAAATAGGACGCTCAAAGGTGTCGGGTGCAATAATTTTTAACACATCAGAAATCTGTCCAACATCCAAGAGTGCCGCAAGGCGTGGCGCTATGTTTTTACCAAAGGTTGTGGCCGGAAAAATGATGTAATCATAATTCTTTGCAATGGTGAGAAGGGCCTCAGTCGAACGCTCAGCAAGGTCGTGCGTAAGCGCTGCATGGTCCATCTGGATGACTTTTTTAACGCCTTCTATCTTCGTTAAGAGGGAGGCAACCACATCACCCTTGTGACTTAAGACAGCAACATCCATATCAGAATTTAAGAGTTTTCCGGCCGCGATGGCATTGAGCGTGGATGATTTCAGCGTTTGATGATCGTGTTCTGCAATAACAAGAATAGTCATGAGAGTACTCCTGACACGGTTGTAAGTTTTTCAACAAGTTCTTCGACGGATTTTACTTTGATGCCACCCTTGCGTGCAGGCGGTTCCGTGACCTTGAGGGCTATTTGACGTGGCGTGGTGTCAAGGCCTAGGGAGGCTAAGGGCAACACTTCCAGAGGCTTTTGCTTGGCCTTCATAATGTTCGGTAATGTTGGATAGCGGGGCACATTGAGGCGCAAATCTGTTGTTACAACGGCGGGCAGAGGCGTTTTAATTTTTTCAAGGCCGCCATCTATCTCACGGGTAATATGTAACGTCTGATTATCCACTTCTAAAACGGAAATAAATGTTCCTTGAGGCCAATTAAGAAGCCCTGCGAGCATTTGTCCCGTTTGGTTACAATCATCATCGATGGCTTGTTTGCCTAAAATAATGAGGTCGGGATTTTCTTTCAGAGTGATGGTTTTTAAAATTTTAGCAGCGGCTAGAGGTTGAATTTCTTGGTCTGTTTCAACCAGAATTGCACGATCTGCACCAAGAGCAAGGGCGCTTCTTAAGGTTTCTTGAGACGCCCCCGTGCCAATTGAAATGGCTATAATTTCGGTTGCTTTCCCTTTTTCCTTCAGACGAACTGCTTCTTCAACGGCAATCTCATCAAAAGGATTCATCGCCATTTTTACATTGGTGAGTTCAACACCGGTTTGATCAGATTTGACACGAATTTTGACGTTGAAATCAACAACACGTTTTACTGAGACGAGAATTTTCATTGTTATCCTTTTTGAACGTTCTTATGTGCTCCCTTAAGTGTTCATTAAAAGGACGATTCTCTTTCCTGTCAACCATTTCAGGATAAATTTTTCCCCGGAATCCATAAAACATCGGATTTTCCCTGATCGTTTAAGAAGCGTGCTAAAACGAACAGGTAGTCTGACAAACGATTAATATACTGATTAATGCAAGGGTTATGCGGTGTGCTATCCTGGCTTGAGCATAAAATGCGTTCGGCTCTGCGACAAACTGTGCGGGCAAGATGAACATAGGCACTGGCCTTTGATCCCCCAGGTAAAACAAAAGAGGTGAGCGGTTCAAGGCTTTTGTTGAGGCGATCAATGGACTGTTATAATTTGATAATGTGTGCGCTCGAGATGCGAAGATCACTTTGAGTTTTTTCCGATAAATGCATGCACAGATCTGCACCGACATCAAAGAGATCTTTTTGAACTTCTGCAATTTCATGTGCTTCTTTTTCACTTAAATAAAGAATAGCAACGCCTAGCGCAGCATTCAGCTCATCGATGCTGCCAATCATTTCAATGCGCGGATCACTTTTTTTGACGCGCTCTCCTGTTCCAAGGGAGGTTTTGCCCTGATCCCCAGCACGTGTATAAATTCTGCTCAGTAAAACCATGTTAACCTCCTGATTGCTTACTAAGGTAGAGGAGAATCGAAACAATTGCGAGTGTTAACGCTTGAAAAAAAACGCGATAGCGCATCATCTTATTGCTGCTCTCTGGATCAGTGTTTTTTTTCCGCAGAAGAGAAAAAATTCCAATCCCAAGGGTGACAGCCGTTGCAATCATCGCTAATATCATCAAAATGTTGAGTGCTGATGTCATGTGTTTTCTTGTTTCTAGTAATTGACGAATTAAAGACAAACTAGCATATTTTGATGCCATAGGCGATTTATAAAGAAGGTGTGATGGACGATTTATTTAAAAATTCCACAAAAGGTTCGGATTCTTATTCCGCTAAAGATATTGAAGTTTTAGAGGGGCTTGAGCCAGTCAGGCGTCGCCCAGGTATGTATATTGGCGGCACGGATCAACGCGCGCTTCATCACCTATTCTCGGAAGTGATTGATAATGCCATGGATGAGGCGGTTGCAGGGCATGCAACACGGATTTTTGTGAAACTGAATGCTGATGGATCGCTTACAGTCGGTGATAATGGACGCGGTATTCCAATTGATCCGCACCCTAAATTTCAAGATAAAT
>JBQCDM010000095.1:0-2960 GCA_051961235.1 Nucleicultricaceae bacterium (SeqCode) | reverse complement strand
AAAACCATAAGGTCCTTTTTTAAGAAAAATAGGCATTTGGGAATTCGGGTCAATGCCAAGATTCTTAGGCTCAAACACGGCGGGCATCGCCTTTTCTTCATCATCCGCTGCTTTGGTGAGTTGGCGTGTGTACTTGCATTCAGGATAATTAGAGCATCCAACAAATGAACCAAACTTACCAAATTTAAGGCTGAGTTGTCCTGTTTCACATTGAGGGCATTTTTTATTTTCTGATGCCTCACCGGCAAAAATAAAGTGCGAGAGCACGGCGTTTAAGCGATCAATAACATCTGAAATTTTCAGTCCCTGAGAATCAGCAATGGCAGCTGTAAAGCCTTGCCAGAATTTTTCTAGAACAGCATCTTTTGATGTGTTTCCTTCTGATACATCATCCAGTTGTTGCTCGAGCTTCGCTGTAAAATCATATTCGATATACTGCTTGAAGAAGTTTTCAAGAAATGCTGTTACCAATCGCCCCAAAGGCTCTGGCACCATTTGCTTTTTCTCCATATGAACATACTTTCGCTCAATGAGTGTCGACAAAATGGAAGCATAGGTGGACGGCCTTCCAATGCCAAGCTCTTCTAGTTTTTTTACAAGCGAGGCTTCCGTAAAACGGGGAGGCGGTTGCGTGAAATGTTGATTACCATTCACTGTTTTAAGATCAAAGGGTTCACCTTCTTTTACAGCAGGCAGGATATCGTTTTCTTCTTCCTTATCGTCATCACTGCTTTCTTCATAGACTTTCAAGAATCCATCAAAAGCGATGGTTGATCCGGTGCCTCTAAAGATAATTTGCGCGTTCTGATTGGCCACATCAATCGCGACTTGATCAATCAGCGCACTTTCCATTTGAGATGCAATGGTACGCTGCCAAATTAAATTGTAAAGCTTGAATAGGTCTGACTCTAGATCTGTCTCAATGGACTTTGGATCAAGCGTCATGTCGGTTGGACGGATTGCTTCGTGCGCTTCTTGAGCGTTTTTTGCGCTACTCTTATACGTGCGAGGGACGCCTGGCAGATAGTTTTTGCCATATTTGTCGTGGATAAACCCACGCACAGCAGTAAGCGCTTCCTCTGATAAGACAACACTATCCGTACGCATATACGTGATGAGACCTTTCGTCTCGCCATGTAAGTTAAAACCTTCGTAGAGGCGTTGTGCGAGCTGCATCGTTTTGCGGGCACTAAAACCCAGTTTTCGGGAAGCCTCTTGTTGGAGTGTGGAGGTGATAAAGGGCGCTGCTGGATGACGCTTAACCTGCTTCTTTTCAATGGATTTTATCGCATAGGTATTGCTCTTGATTTGCTCTAGCATCAAATCCGCTGTTGCGGCATTGGTCACACTAAACTTATCCAGCTTCTTCCCGTCATAATGCGTGAGTTTTACAGGGATCTTGCGTTGATCTTTGTGGGTAAAAAGTCCTGTAATTGACCAATACTCTTCTGAGATAAAGCGTTCGATTTCGCCTTCTCTGTCTGCGATAAGACGTAGTGCAACAGATTGTACGCGCCCTGCCGACTTGCTTCCAGGCAGCTTTTGCCATAAGACCGGAGACAAATTGAATCCCACTAAGTAATCCAATGCGCGACGCGCAAGATAGGCATTAATTAAAGACATATTGAGTTCGCGGGGGTTTTTTATGGCGTCCAATACGGCTTTTTTAGTGACTTCATAAAAAACAACACGCTTCACGTCGATATTCTTTAAAAGGCCGCTTTCTTTCAAAACGTGATAGACGTGCCAAGAAATCGCTTCTCCCTCGCGATCAGGGTCCGTTGCAAGATAGAGGTTTGACGCACCTTTTAAGGCCGATTTAATCGCATCAATATTTCTTTCAGAGCCAGAGGTTTCCTCCCACTTCATGTGAAAGTTGTTGTCTGGGTCCACCATGCCAGATTTGGAGGGAATATCCCGGATATGTCCATAGCTTGCAAGGACATGATAATTCCCTCCAAGATACTTCATGATCGTTTTGGCTTTGGAAGGAGATTCAACGATGACGACGTTCATAGCGGTTCTTCTTTCAATGCAACTTGATTGGTGGATACCCTTACGATTTTCCCTGCAACTTCCAATTCAAGCAAATAAGTTAAAACTTCTGAAGATGACAAGTGACATTCTTGGATCAATTCGTCAATACTGATTGGTTCAAAAGATAAATTATTCATTAAATTTAGACGATTTTTTTCTGATCCGGGTAATTCAACGAGAGGCGCATGATGGAAGGGGTTCTTTTCTGATCTTTCATGGAGTGCTAGATGCGTTTGGGGTTTTAGTTCATCAAGGACATCGTCACTGGATTGAATAAGCGTTGCGCCATGGCGAATCAGATGATTGCTTCCATGGTAACGTGGATCAAGTGGGGAGCCAGGAGACACAAAAATATCGCGTCCATAATCAAGGGCAAATTGAGCGGTAATCAAAGATCCGGATTTTTTTGCAGCCTCAACGACAATGGTGGCAAGGCTCATCCCCGCAACAAGACGATTTCTTTTTGGAAAAAGAGTAGCGTGGGGCGGGGTCCCAATAGGTGCTTCTGAGAGAATGGCGCCATGTATTTTGAGCTGTTCATAGAGTTCCAGGTTTTCTTGAGGATAGACAACATCAATACCGCTTGCAAAGACAGCAATTGTTCCCGTTTGAACGGTTGCTTCGTGTGCAACAGTATCAATACCCCGCGCAAAGCCGGAGACAATGCAATAATCATGTACACCTAAGGCCGATGCAACTTTTCGCGCGAACTGTTTGCCATAAATAGAGGCATTGCGTGCACCTATGATGCTGAGCATTCGTTTCTCTAGGAGGTTTTTATTGCCAAGAAAGCTTAGAATAGGTGGAGGATCAGGGATGTGCCTTAGAAGCTCAGGATATTCAGGATCACCAAAAAAAATGAGATCGGCTCCAATCTTTTTGTGTGCTTCCAGTTCAGCTTCTGCGTCATGCAGGGTGTAATT
>JBQCDM010000094.1:0-8540 GCA_051961235.1 Nucleicultricaceae bacterium (SeqCode) | reverse complement strand
CATAACCGGAAGGAGAATACAATGTCTTTACCTACTTTTACAATGCGTGAACTTTTAAACGCGGGTGTTCACTTTGGTCACCATACGCGTCGTTGGAACCCAAAAATGGCTCCTTACCTTTTTGGTTCACGAAATGATATCCATATCATCAATCTTGAAAAAACAGTTCCACTTCTAAAGCAAGCTCTCGTTGTTGTTCATGAAGTTGTTAAAAATGGTGGTCGTGTTTTGTTTGTTGGAACAAAGCGTCAAGCGTCCGAAATCATAGCAGCAGAAGCAAAGCGTTGTGGTCAATACTACGTGAATCACCGTTGGTTGGGTGGTATGCTTACAAACTGGAAAACTGTTTCACAATCAATTCAACGATTCAAGCAACTTGACGATAAGTTGTCCCAAGAGAAAGTTGGATTTACTAAGAAAGAGCTTCTACAACTCACACGTGAGCGCGATAATCTAGAGCGTTCCATTGGTGGAATTAAAGAAATGGCGGGACTTCCCGATCTTCTTTTTGTTCTTGATACCAACAAAGAGCATATCGCTGTTAAAGAAGCTAAAAAGCTTGGTATTCCAGTAATCGCGGTTGTGGATTCTAACTCAAATCCTGAAGATGTTGATTATATCATTCCAGGAAACGATGATGCGATTCGTGCTATTGAAACTTATTGCCAATTGATTTCATCTTCTGTTTTAGAAGGATTGCAAAATCAACTACGTGCAGCAGGTGTGGATCTTGGTGAATCTTTAGAAGTTTCAAAGAGCGTTGTTGCTGAATCAGCAGAAGCGCCAACTGCATAATAAAAATAATGTCGGGGAAGCCTAAGGCTTCCCTTTGTTAAAATCACAATTTTGATCAAATAAGGAAATCAACATGACGAGTATAAGTGCAGCAGCTGTACGCGAACTTCGCGATCGTACTGGCGCCGGTATGATGGATTGTAAAAAGGCACTCGAAGAAAATAACGGTAATATGGAAGCAGCGATTGACTGGCTTCGCAAAAAAGGATTAGCGGCAGCAGCTAAAAAAGCATCACGTACTGCAGCAGAAGGTTTGGTTGGCGCTCTTGCAAAAGGCACAAAAGGTGCTTTGGTTGAGATCAATGCTGAAACTGACTTCGTTGGTCGTAACGATAAATTCCAAGATTTTGTAACAAAAGTTACAGAGCTTGTTGAAGCGCATGGTGATGATTTAGAAAAATTGAAATCCGTTGCATATCCTGGAACAAATCGTACAGTTTCTGAGGAATTGACAGAGCTTATTTCTGTTATTGGTGAGAATATGACATTGCGTCGCGCTAAAGTTTTGAGCGTTAAAGAGGGTGTTGTGGCAAGCTACATTCACTCAGCAACGACGCCTGTTCTTGGTCGTATTGGTGTTTTGGTTGCGCTTGAATCAACAGCACCAAAAGATCAACTCTTGCAATTGGGTCGTCAAATTGCAATGCATATTGCAGCTGCAAATCCGCAATCATGCAGCGTGGATGATTTAGATCCAGCATTGTTAGAAAGAGAGCGCAAAGTTCTCACAGAACAAGCAAAAGAATCTGGCAAGCCTGTTGAATTCATTGAAAAAATGATTGAAGGCCGTATCCGTAAATATTATGAAGAAGTTGTTTTGCATGAACAAATCTTCCTTATTGATGATACAAAGCGTAAAGTTACTCAAGTAGTTGATGATGCGGGTAAAGCGCACGGCGTGCCTGTGAAGCTGGTTGGGTTTGAATGTTTCCGTCTTGGTGAAGGTGTCGAGAAGGAAGAAAAAGACTTTGCAGCAGAAGTTGCAGAACAACTCAATAAGTAACCTTCAAAAGAGAGGCTGGATTGATCCAAGCGCCAATGACTGATTTGAAAAAACGTTACCCCCGCATCTTGCTTAAGTTGTCGGGGGAGGCGCTTATGGGCGAGCAAGCTCATGGCCTCGATGCTACAGCACTTCAAAAAATTGCCCATGAAATTAAAGATGTTCACTTGGAAGGTGTAGAAATCTGCATCGTCATCGGAGGCGGTAATTTCTTTCGTGGTGTTGCAAATGGTACAACCCAAGGCATTGACCGAGCGACTGCTGATTATATGGGTATGATGGCAACCGTCATTAATGCTTTGGCTTTGCAGAGCGCTCTTGAAAATGTAGGTGTTGAGACACGTGTTCAGTCTGCAATTCCAATGGATGCCGTCTGCGAACGTTATGTGAGGCGACGCGCGATTGAGCACTTGGAGCAAGGACGTGTCGTTGTTTTTGCAGCTGGCTCAGGCAATCCTTTCTTTACAACAGATACAGCGGCCGTTCTTCGTGCATCTGAAATGAATTGTTCGATACTTCTTAAAGGGACGAAGGTAGACGGCGTATACTCTGCGGATCCCTTTAAAGATAAAAATGCGGTCCACTATAAAAATTTAACCTATATCGATGCTCTTGCACAAAATTTACGTGTCATGGATATGGCGGCGATTGCTCTTGCACGCGAAAATACTCTGCCCATTCTTGTTTTTTCAATTATGTCAGAAACAGGACTTATGGATGCATTAAGTGGAAAAGGTCGCTTTACACTTGTTGACACTTAAGCATAAACACTGCGATATAGTTATTTAGATACATTCATTAAAAGGGTAGTGGAGAAAAAGAATGGAAACTCAGTTTAGTATTCAAGAAATAGAACGCCGCATGAATGCAGCGATTGATGTTTTACATAAAGAGTTTTCAGGACTTCGAACAGGGCGTGCGTCTACGGCTCTTTTAGAACCTGTTTTGGTAGAAGCGTATGGATCTAAAATGCCTTTAGCTCAAGTGGGCACTGTAAGCGCGCCTGAAGCACGTATGCTTTCAATCCAAGTATGGGATGCAAGCATGGCGTCTGCTGTTGAGAAGGCTGTTCGTGAATCAGGACTTGGCGTAAACCCTATTCGTGAGGGGCAAGTGATTCGAGTGCCACTGCCCGATCTCTCCCAAGAACGTCGTTTAGAAATCAGCAAGGTTGCAGCAAAATATGCGGAGCAAGCACGTATATCTGTGCGTAATGTGCGTCGTGATGGTATTGATCAATTGAAAAAATTAGAGAAAGATAAAACGATCTCAGAGGACGAATTTCATAAATTTTCTGACCAAATACAAAAGCACACAGACGTTTTTGTTAAGAAGGTTGATGAATTGTTGGCGCATAAAGAAAAAGATATCATGCAGGTATAGGAATTCATGGGATTCGTATGTTGAAGTTAGCGCGCCTATATCAGCCATCCAGCTCCTCTACTGACCTGAATGTTGATTCTAAGAGGCTTCCTCAGCACATTGCTATCGTGATGGATGGAAATGGGCGCTGGGCAAAGCAGCGCAAACTTCAAAGATTGTTAGGGCACCATCGAGGCGTTGATGCTGTTAAGCGTACCGTTGATGCTGCTCTTGAACTGGGTATTCCTTATTTAACTCTCTATACGTTTTCAACAGAAAATTGGAGACGTCCTGTTGAAGAAGTAACAGGGCTTATGGGTCTTTTGGATCATACGATTCGAAGCAATCTGGAAGATTTTCACGCAAAGGGAATACGCTTAAAAATCCTAGGCGAACGCGATCGATTGTCAACAGAGTTGCTTGAGCTGATGGATCAAGCAATCGAAAAGACAAAAAATAACAAGATGCTGACGCTTAGTATCGCTCTTAATTACGGTGGGCGTACAGAAATTGTTCAAGCTGCAAAAAAGATTGCAGCACTGGTGAGTGACGGAAAAATCAGTCCCTCTGACGTCACGCAAGAGCTCTTCAGTACATGCATGTATACGGCAGATCTACCTGATCCGGATCTTTTCATCAGAACCAGTAATGAAAACCGTATTAGCAATTTCTTGCTTTGGCAGTCTGCTTATAGTGAGTTTGTTTTTATTAAAACATTGTGGCCTGATTTTAACAAAGATGACCTAATCGAATGCATTCTTGAATACCAAAAAAGAGAAAGACGTTTTGGCGGAAGTGGTACTGAACATGAATAATTTAATGAAACGCGTCCTTTCCGCACTTGTGCTTGGTATTGTAACTTTTATTGTCTTTTATCTTGGATCTCCCTATCTCGATATTTATGTTGCGCTCTTTTGCTTAACATTGATTGGGGAATGGTCATGGTTGTGTTTTAAAAACTCTCATGCGGTCGTCAATCGTCTTAATTATTTTATCCTTGGATCCATTTATATTTTGTTTGCTTCCTTTGGCTTTTGGAAAACTTTGGGCACACAAGACGACCAAATGTTGTTTCTTGGGCTCTTAATTTTAGCATGGTCCAGTGATATTGGCGCCTATGTAGTTGGGAAGATCGTTGGAGGGCCTAAGCTTGCGCCACAGATTAGCCCTGGCAAGACGGTTTCAGGTGCTATTGGTGGATTGATCTCAGCTGTTGTGGTGCCACTTGTAGCCTCTTCATTTATACCCATTCGTCTTTGGCACATAGGAGCGCTTATCGGTGTTGCTATTCTTGCTCAAATGGGAGATTTGTTAGAATCTTGGGTAAAGCGTCGACTGAATGTTAAGGACAGCAGTGGGTTGCTTCCTGGGCATGGGGGCCTTTTGGATCGTTTGGATAGCATTCTTCCGATTGGTGTTGTGCTTGCAATCCTTCACTGTTTTTATACTTAAAAGGATTCTGTGCTTAAAAAAAATATAAGTTTACACGCCTATTTTAAAGGTCAGTGGTTTTTTTCCCGCAGTGCCACTTTTCATAATCACATGCCTCAAATAACCGATTTAGAATTAAAGGGAAAAGCGGAGTTTGCCGTCTTAACGCCCTTTACTTTACTTTATGCGGAGCGTACGACAAGCAAAACGAAAACAAGCCCCTTCCATGACGCCTACCAAAAACGCTTATATCATATGGATCAGCGTCGCCCTGACTATGCCACGGTCTCGTATGAAGATGGGACTGTCATTCATGATTTAGACCTTGCTTATGGCTATTGGTGCTTTGAGCACTTTTGTGGACAAGACGTTTATCGAGGCGCCTATCGCCTTTTTGATGAAATGTGCTTTGAGATACAATGGAAGGTTTTAGGACCGTTAAAATCCTACTCTTTAAAAAGTCTCTACAAGCGATAATTTTTTATTGATAAACGATAAGAAAATATCTATAAAAGCTAAGAAACAAACGTGGAGTTTTTTATGCAACGTATACAAAAAATGAGTACCTTTTTTTTCTATCTCTTTACAGTGCTGCTTATTGCCTCTCCCATAACCAGTGTTTTGTTTTGGTTATTTTTGAACGATATTCCATTTAAGTTGCTTGAACCACATTTTGGTTTTAGCGTTTCTTGGAAAGTTCCAGGAGCAGGTATTGTGGAGATTAAAGATAAGATTCCAATGATTCTCTCACACCGGCTGGTTGCACTTGCGGGGACGATTTTTGCGCACATCCCACTCTATTTTGGATATGCGGCCTTGCGTCGGTTGTTTGGATTATATCGATCAAAAATTATATTTAGTGCTCAAAATGTTCAATGTTATCGGATGTTAGGGATGCTTATGATCGGAGCTTCTGGATTTTTTATGCCTATTGGTGAAGGGATTACAGTGATGGCGCTTTCACTTTCAAATCCTCCAGGAGAGCGTCTATTATCTATTGGTTTTGGTTCGCCTGGTATTGAAATGATCCTTACTGGTCTTATGATTATTGTGATTTCATGGATCATGGATGAAGGTAGAAAAATTGAAGAAGATCGCGATTTAATAGTCTAAAAAGTAAGCAAGGATGTAATCATGGCCATTATTATAAATTTGGATGTCATGTTGGCGCGGCGTAAAATGCGTCTTAATGAGCTCGCTGAACAGACTGGTATTACCGTTGCGAACTTATCTGTGTTAAAGACGGGAAAGGCTCGCGCCATACGTTTTTCAACACTTGAGGCAATTTGCAAGGCACTTGAATGCCAACCAGGGGATATCCTGGCTTTTGAACCAACACAGCCCCTATAGTAAAACAAGAGCGGGTCTCACAAGAAAGGGGCTCGCTTATCCTTCAAATTCAAACAGTTTATTATCTAACTTAACACCTTTTTCAATATTCGTCAGATCAACGGTGGTGCGTTGCCCTTGTTGGGATGTGATTTCCCACCGTGAGAGCTGAAAAGGCTTTTTATCAAAAATGAGAGTGAGGCTGCCATATTCAGGTTCATCATCATTGACAACCGTGAGCTCAACTGCTGAGCCATCATCAGAAAATTGCGTGATACGGAAGTTATCTTCTGTGAAAGACACATGATCTTTTAATATGATGTAGGCCGGGGATACGGGGAGCATAATCTTTGATACTTCGTCATTTACGGGATCAGCGTAGATAAACATCGTCCCATCTGCAACCATCAGGCGTTTATCAGGGGGGGCATATTGAATGCGCATGCGCCCAGGTCTTGAAAGATAGAATACGCCTTTTGATTCGGATCCATCAGGGTTTTGTTGGGTAAAGTTTGCTTTGAGCGTTTTCAGTTGATTAAAATAGCCCTCAATCCAACGAATTTTGGTGGCATCCTCTACTGGAGTCCGATCAGATGCTTGAACTTGGTGGGGATAAGAAAAAGCAACGAGACAAGAAATCGCAATACAAATTTTTTTCACAACAAAACCTCTTTTGAGTTCAATTAGCCTGCATCCAGCAGAACTTCACGTTTACCAACATGGTTTGCAGGGCTTACGATGCCTTCTGCTTCCATTTGCTCGATGATGCGCGCAGCTCTGTTATAACCAATTTTTAAGTGGCGTTGAATAAAGCTGGTGGATGCTTTTTTCTCGCGCCTAATAATCTCAAGCGCTTGATTATAAAGTTCATCACCGCCATCACTATTGTTGCCGAAAAGATCGATCGACATATCATTGCTCTCGGCTGTGATCGTCTCAATATACTCTGGTGCTCCTTGAGATTTAAGGAATTTGACCACATTTTCCACTTCATCATCACCAACAAAGGGGCCGTGAACACGCAGAATCTTTCCACCGGGCTCCATGAAGAGCATATCGCCTCGTCCAAGCAATTGCTCTGCACCTTGTTCGTTTAGAATTGTTCGGCTGTCAAAACGGGAGGCAACTTGGAAGCTAATACGGGTTGGGAAGTTGGCTTTGATGGTTCCTGTAATGACATCAACGGAGGGGCGTTGCGTTGCCATAATCAGGTGGATTCCGGCTGCGCGCGCCATTTGGGCAAGTCTTTGCACAGCGGATTCGATTTCTTTTCCAGCTACTAGCATTAAGTCGGCCATTTCATCAACGACAATCACGATGTAGGAGAGAGGCGTCATGTCTAAATGCTCAGTTTCAAAGATGGGTTGTCCCATCTCATCAAATCCTGTTTGAACACGGCGTGTGAGTTCTTCGCCACGTTCTTTGGCTTGTGTTAAACGCAGGTTATAGCCTTCAATGTTTCGAACACCAATGCGCGACATAGAACGATAGAGATCTTCCATTTCGCGCACGTCCCACTTAAGTGCAAAAACAGCTTTGCGTGGGTCTGTTACAACCGGTGTGAGAAGATGTGGAATGCCGTCATAAATGGATAGTTCCAACATCTTCGGATCGATCATAATAAAACGGCATCGCTCCGGCGGTAGGCGGTAGAGAATAGACAGAATCATAGCGTTTACACCAACGGATTTACCGGATCCGGTGGTACCAGCAACCAATAAGTGAGGCATGCGCGCAAGATCTGCAATCACAGGATCACCACCAATATTTTTACCAAGTGCGATTGCTAGAGTGGCATGGTGGCGATTGAAGTGTTCGTGAGAGAGAAGTTCATGCAAATAAACCGTTTGTCTTGTTTCATTGGGCAACTCAATACCAAGCGCATTACGCCCTGGGATGACCGCAATACGAGCTGAAAGGGCGCTCATGGATCGCGCAATGTCATCGGCAAGTCCAATAATACGCGATGATTTAATGCCAGCAGCTGGGATAAATTCATAAAGCGTGACAACAGGACCAGGATGTACTTTTGCAATCTCACCACGCACACCAAAGTCTTCTAGAACTGTTTTAAGCAGCTTAGCATTTGCATGACTTGCAGCTGACGAACGGGGGTGGACCGAGGTCGATCCGTCTGGATTGTGTGTAAGCACAGTTCAAGGAGGGAGCGCGATATTACGTGCTTCTGAGAGCTCAAGCGGTCTTTCTTCCACATTTCTTGGTGTGCTGGAAGAGACACTTTGTGACGGTTTTTTCTGCGCTGGTGCAGCAGCAGTGGGCTGAACAATTTCAAAATTCATAGGCTCAGCTTCAGCGGGGGAATAATCCTTGTTTTTTTCAAAAGCAGATATGTTTTCCTTGAACGGGGGGGATTGCCTTAAGGAGGGATCGTGACGCTCCTTGGTTGCTCTAACACGTTCAATATGAGGTGTTTTGGATAATCTTTTGATGAAAGCCATGAATGGAGCGATCATGGATGTTGCAATCACATAAACAAACATTGAAAAGCGCGATAATACTTTTCTCCAGTCGGCAAGGGATAGATTGAGTGTAAAAAGCGTCAAAAGAACAGCACTGAACGTAACACCCCCTGTTGTAATAGAGGATGGAAGATTTTTTT
>JBQCDM010000093.1:0-4186 GCA_051961235.1 Nucleicultricaceae bacterium (SeqCode) | reverse complement strand
CGACAATGATAAATATATTGAACTATATGAGCAGTGTAAAAATTTATTTCAGTCCAATTTATCCTTTCGAGAGGATTGTTTAAAGGCCTCTATGCAAATTTTGTTGGACAAAACAGATTATATCACGCGTGAATTATTGGATGTATCAGTTCAATATCTTTTGGAAGAACTGCCAGTTTGGATAAACACCCCCTATATTTTGGGTATTCCTTTTTCTGTTTTCGTTTACAAAGATTTATCAGATTACTGGTACAATATATTTAATAAGTATGGATTGGTCAGTGATAATCAAAAAATATGGGTGAAATGCCTGTCAGAGAATTAGGATCTATCTTTTTAAAAGCTTGTTAACCTATTAAATGCGATACTGTTGAGCAATCGTTTTCACCTATAGGCAGAATTGCTCATGGAAGATATCGTTACCCAAATTCTACCCCATCTCAATGAAGTTATAAGGTTTTTACCTGGGAGCATTTATGTAAAGGACCTGAAAGGCGTTTATTTGGCTTGCAATGAATTTCAGGCAAAGATGGCTGGTTTCAATGATCCTAGGGATGTTATAGGAAAAACAGATTATGATCTTCCGTGGAAAGATAATGCTGCTAAAATTAGAGAAACCGATGAAAGAATTATGAAGCTGAAAGAGCCAGAACAAATAATGGAGATCGCAATTCTTCATGATGGCACTCAACTGACTTTGTTAAGTATAAAAGCTCCTCTTTATGATCAAGACAAAAACGTTATAGGAATTGTTGGTACTTCCCTCGATATTACAGAACGTCAGAAAGCTGAAGAAAGAGCACGAGAAATGTTAAAAATGCAGGCCGGTGCGATTGCACATGAGATGCGAACGCCTCTTCTTACCATTAGAACGAGAGCATCGGCCTTACCCAAACTCACCAAAGCTTACAAAATAGCGAATAGGAAAAAAGACATAGCAGAAGAATTATTAAGCGATGAAGAACTATCTTTTTTCAATACGGCACCGGAAGATATCGATAAGGTTACACGCCAAGCATTCTCCTTTATTGACGTCATGTTGATGAACTTAAGAGAGGAGTTTAAAGATGAGTATCTTGAACCATGTTCGATTAAAAATTGTGTTGAAGATGCATTGAAGCAGTATCCGTTTTCAGGCGATGATCGCTCGATGGTTCACACCCAAATTGAAGCGGATTTCTTGTTTATGGGAAATCCTCTTCTCATCAAACACATCGTTTTTAACCTTCTTAAGAATAGCATTTACTATGTAAAAGCAGCCAACAAGGGAGATATTACAATTAAGACAGCCATAGTGAATGGCAAGCATACTCTTTCCTTTAAAGACACAGGTGCAGGAATAGCACCTGACATTCTCCCTCATGTATTTGATAAGTTTTATAGCCGAACCAAGTACGGTACTGGCATTGGTCTTGCTTTTTGTAAGTCTGTGATGAAAAGCTTAGGAGGTGACATCACTTGTCAATCTCAGTTTGGCGAATACACGGAATTTATTTTAATTTTTCCCCCTCTTGAAAAAGCTTAAAGGTTTCTTAAATGATAATTAGATACACTTAAACTATGATAGTGTATTGCACCTCAAGGAACCTTCCATGAAAGCCATCCTTCCTTTTTTCTTGCCAACCGAAGTGATCATGATTGATGACGATAAGTTGCTTCTTGAAGCATGGAAAATAAAATTAAGACCTTTATACATAAGCCTTAAAACTTTCGATAATCCGTTTAAAGCGATTCAGCACATTAAAGAAGCGTCATTAAAGCTGTATAACAGCCTTAATCTTAATACGATTCACCATGATATCTATTCATCTGACCGATTTAAGCAGATCTCCACTATCATTGTCGACTATGACATGCCAGGCATGAATGGACTTGAGGTATGTAGACAAATAACATCGCCTCATATTCAAAAAATTATGCTCACGGGTGCTGCAACAACAGACATCGCTGTTGAGGCCTTCAATGAAGGGATCATTCATCAATTCATTCAAAAAGATGATCCCGACGCATTAACCAAACTAGAAGCCTCTATTGCAAAAGCACAAGAGTTCTATCATGAGCTAAAAAGTCATGATTTTACAACCCAACTTTACATGGAATATCCTGAGACTGAAGTTCTGAAGAATCCTGTTTTTGTGGATTTTTTTCTAAATCTTATCCAAGAAAAGCAAGTGGCTGAATATTATCTTTTAGATGCCATGGGAAGTTTCTTGTTCTTGTCAGAAACAGGCAATCCAAGTGTACTCTTTGTTTTTAATGAAGACCTCCTCGAGTATCAAGAAGATATAATCCCAGAAAGTGACCGAAATACTAAACTTGCACAAGAAGTATATGCCAACAAGCAAGCGATCTGCTTTTATCCTTTCAATAATCAGGAGAAGTATGATCCAGCAAACTGGAAGAACTATCTTCAACCGCTAAAACGCTTGGAAAGTGGAAGCCCTGTTTTCTATGCCTTCGTGCCGGATCTTATCAATCTCGATCAAAGCAGAATTATCTCTTTTAAAGATTACCTCTCTAAATCGGGAAAGTAATATAAGGATGCACCACATCTTAAGAAGAGTCTATTTGAGCTGAAGGGTGTGCAATATCTGTATCCATTAATCTACAATCTACAAACGATCCTTTAGCATTAGCCATTTTTGCTTTATGTAAGCTATACAAACATGCGCTTTTTTCGCAAAAAAATAATCTACCGATTCTGATGGATTATTAAGTTTATGTATTTGATTGTAAATCGTTGATAAGAATTATGGTTTATTCAGATTCCTCTAACAATTCTAAGGATGTTTCAATTGAGCTATTCGATGTTTTTTTAATTCTGAAAATGGAAAAGAGCGAGTTAGCTCTAATGCGTACTTAAACTATTTCCAGAATCGACAGAATTACAACGTTTCAGATGCTCAAGCTTGGTATCACAATAAAGTAACAGATGTTTATTTCTCATTTTGGATTGGGACAGACTATGACATTGAGTTTAATCTGAATGTTTTTCGCCCTCATTATTTTGGCCTTGAAGCCATACAAGAGATATTATCGGTTCTCAAGGCATTTCCAGGCACCATCTATGATCCTCAGCTTGAGTACACTGGAAAGTTTAATGAGAATACATTTTTTGAGAAATGGCAGGAAAATAACAAGGTGGCCTGTAAAGCTGCTTGTAAAATGGCAGAGCTAGGTTCACACCTTACCGAACATAGGCTTATACCCACGGTTCTTCTCAATAAGTTTTGGGAATGGAATTATGGCATTGAGCATTTATCAGCTACTACTTTTTCAGCCTTAGACATCTTTATTCCCCAATTAAATCTTTATGAGGAAGGGAAGGGGAGTATCAAGCTACTGAGTTTTTGGCCAGAAGCGTTACCCATTGTTTTGCCACGTAATATTGACGTCATGATTGGGGTAAAAGATCAATCGACGGGTAACCCTATATTGAATATTGTTGAATATCCTCTGATTTCAAACTTAATAGAGAAGTATGAACAACCTCAATCGAATCAATTTTATGCTGTAGTGAATTACCCCACAATTCCAGAAGATATAACAGCGATTTTTCAGTTTAAACATTCAAAGCTAATTAAGCCTAACTGTCTTCTGAATTCAGAAATAGTAATAAACGAAGAGTACTTTCAATCAACATAACTTAATGTGATATGAAAACTCTGCAGCAACGATATATGTAACAAAAACGATCGTTTTTGTTACATATTCTTCAAAGCCTCAATTTATCCTCTAAAACCAGCCAAAAAGTGTTCCAAAATAGCTGTTTTTAATTTTGAGTGTTACATAGTATATAATTTATGGTTTTAGGACATTTCATGCTAATTGGATACGCCCGCGTCTCAACCCAAGATCAAAATAGCGAACTTCAACATGATTTAACACTAATACCCAAAATCAAGGTTCCACAAAATAAAACCACACATAATAAGAATATTTACTATGTGCATTGAAATTATAACAATAATATCCATTTTTATTGTAAATCATAAGATTAGCTTAGTTTAATTATTAATTTTAGTCATCATAGATCATTCATGAATAAATATTTGCTCCTCGTCTTGCTTTCCTCCACTGTATCCACCACATCACTTCAAGCTTCTTGGTTGACCCAAGGGGATGGCGGTGAAAAACCCATTCAGCATCCAGCAAGCCCTCCTCGCATAGAACATAAACAAGGAGA
>JBQCDM010000092.1:0-12628 GCA_051961235.1 Nucleicultricaceae bacterium (SeqCode) | reverse complement strand
AGACAGGGTTTGGAGTTTTTTCCCTGAAACTTTAATCATCTCTTTAGCGCCCATTTTTTTGATCACCGTTTTACTCCACCTCGGTTATCTTCTTCTGATTGAAAATCAGCAAGAACAGTCTCTCCTGAAATCATTCGCTGTCCTTCGGCCACAAGCACTGTCACTTTTTGAGGCAAATAGATATCCATACGGCTGCCAAAACGAATCAATCCAAAGCGCTCACCCGTTTCCAGTGTTTGACCAACGCTCACATCACAACGAATACGTCGTGCAATAAGCCCTGCAATTTGAACGAATCCAACCTCAACATTATTATTTGTCTCAACAACAAGGCATTGACGCTCATTTTCCTCGCTCGCCTTATCAAGAGAAGCATTGAGGAATTTTCCAGGAATGTAATAAGATTTTGTGATTTTTCCGCCAATGGGTGTTCTATTGACGTGGACATCAAACACGTTCAAAAAAATGCTGATACGATTATATTTACCTTTTTTCATCCCCATTTCATCGGGCGGCACTGCTTCGCAAATGCGTTGAACAACACCATCAGCAGGGCTTACCACAAGCCCCTCTCGATCCGGGACAATACGATCTGGATCTCTGAAAAAATAAGCACACCAACATGTTAAAACAAGGCCGATCCACCCCAAAGCATCAGAGATCATTCCCAAAATAAGAGCAACTACCGCAAATATTGCGACAAAAAGCCATCCTTCTCGATGAATATTAGGAATCAGTGAAAGCATAAAAAAAACTCCATTAATCTAAAGCAGAACAAAAACAGAATTTAAACTAAACATGAAGACGGAAAGATGGGAGACAAAACATTTGGCTGGGGCGGAAGGATTCGAACCCTCGAATGTCGGTACCAAAAACCGATGCCTTACCACTTGGCGACGCCCCATCAGCGTTAATCAGAATGCTAACTCTATACGCGCAATTTAAAAATTATTCAACACCCTTGTTGATTTTTTTTTACACCGTGCTCTCCCTTTAAATTTAAGGGGAAACCCTCTCTATTTGGTTAACATTCAAAAAAAAACCCGCAACACGTGCGGGCTTTAAGATTAGCTTTAAGCGTAAGACTACTCTGTCTTTTTCTTTTTAGCTGTGCTTTTTGCACCTAAGAAACGCTGGCTACCCCAGCTCATCAAACGACTTACAGCAACAGAACCACCAACAATGGTTGCTTTAACCGCATAAGGTGCAAAGTCGCTTACCATTTCAGGTGTAAGAGGAATACCCACAGTTTGCGCCATACTACTCAAAGATGCTGAGATGTATGTTTTGATCATCTCTTCACCGAATGACTGCACGACTGGTGCTGCATAATGCATAATACCAACGGCACCCAATGTGCGTCCAGCATTCATCAAGCGTGTTTTCCATGAGATTGGCTCTTCATTACCAAGCGCTGTATTCACACCGTGTGTTGTATTGTGGATAGCAGTCGCCGCTAAAAATTTCACAATGGGTTGACCATAAGAGATAATTGTTTCACCAACAGCCCCCAATGGAACAGCCTTTACCGCTTCTGATATAGTCTCATTTTCTGCAAGTTTTCCAACAACACTTGTTGTAACAGATGTAAGTGCAGATGTTATTGTATCTTTGTATGAATCAGCAACAACTTCAACACCCGATGCAATCGTAAGTTGGTTGTTCGGCAAATATGAAGCTGTTTTTTTTGCATACTGACTGCCTTTGCTTGCTTTGCTCGTATCATCACCATCAGTTACGCCGTCTGATGCGATAGCAGGCACCACAAACGCAGTTGCTAAAATGAACGCCGTGGCAAACGAAAATTGTTTATTTTTGAACATATATGAACTCCCGTATAATTCGTATTTTTTAATATATAATAACAATTACGTGTGAAACATATTTAAAAGAACCTGTCAACCTGCCATTTTAATTGCCAGGCCAGCACAACATCTTTTCCTTGTACTGGCACATTTTTTCAATTATGTTGCCTTTGAACTCATCGGGGTGCCATATCGGCTGAGAAGCAATTGCTAACCCGGGAACCTGAACCAGGTAATGCTGGCGGAGGAAATGAGCATGAAAAAATCTATAGTCGCATTGACTCTCTTATATGTTTATGGTGCCGCAACCCCTCTTAGAGCCCAAGAGGTTGTCGTTTATATGCGCGACAGTTTGTATCAAGGCCTCAAAAAAGACTTAATCCCTCTACTGAATAAGAATTTCAAAGATCGCATTATTGTGAAGCCTTTCCAAGGCCAAGCGCTGATCCAAAGACTCAAGCATGAGAAAAATCAACAAAAAGCAGATCTGGTCGTTGGGTTTGAAAACAACTTTGCAGAAAATGATCCATCCCTTATGGCCACCTTGGCGCCGTTTGTTGGAGATATTCCGTCCCTTGAAGATGATTTAGCACCCGCCTTAAGGGAGAAGCATCCCTCTCTTATCCCCTTCTGTTACTCTTACTTTGCGTTTTTGGTACATGACGCCACCTATCAATCTCAAATCAAAAGCCTTGAAGACTTTATCGCATCTCCTATCACAACCATTATCCCTGATCCAAGGACGAGTGATGTTGGTTTTGGATTTCTTCTTTGGATGCATAGCCTTTATGGAGATCGTCATAGGGAGATGTGGAAAAAGCTTAAAAAAAAGGTCATTACTTTTCCCAAAGGATGGCAAGCCTCCTATATGCTTTTTCTAAAAAATCAGGCAGAGAGCACGATCTCTTACACAACATCAGAGTTAGCGCACGCAACAAAAAAACAAACACATATAAAAGCTCTTTTTATGCAAGATGGCCATGCGGTGCAGATTTGGAGTCTTGCGTTAACACATCGAGGCGCTCAAAATGCAACAGCGGTTAAGCTTGCACAATTCTTCTTAAATACCTCTGTTCAATCCATGATCCCTGAAGCTCTTTGGTCATACCCAGCCATAAAAATTAAACTTTCTCCAGTTTTTGAAAAACTTCAAAGGCCCAAGGCACTTATTCCACCACCCATTTCTCCAGAACAACGAGAAAAACTCTTGGCTACGTGGATGGACGTTATGATGGCTGAGGACCAGTGAGAGGATCAGCGACATGACGTCAAAGCATTGGGGACGTATTGCACTTCTGAGCATACTCATTGCATCCTTTATCGGGTGCATTCAAAGTACGCCCTACTTTCTTGAAATGAGTGTATTTAGCATTAAGCAGGCGCTCATAAGCACCCTCCTTATCAATAGTATAGGCATCTGCCTTGCGTTTGTCTTCTTCAGGCGTCACCATAAAAAAAGCGTACGCTTTGTGCGCCGCATACTTCCCATGACATTGGTGATTCCATCACTCATTACCGTGATGATGATTGCAACCAGCTTTGGCTCAGATAGTTTTTTGGGCAAAATCCTTGCAGCACTGTTCAATTTTAAACTCTATGGCTTAAATGGCATCGTACTCTCTCACCTATTCTTCTATGTTCCTTATGCAGCACATCAATATGAAACGTATTTCAACAGCATCCCAACACAGCATTGGCGTTTTTCCGAACTCCACGCATGGAAGAGCCTGCAGCAATGGCGTTGGATCATAATGCCTGCGCTAAAATCTGGGATATCCAGGTATACATGCATTATTTTTTTTCTATGTTTATCAAGCTTTACTGTTGTCATGAGTTTTGGTGGAGGACCTCAAGCCACAACCTATTCTCTTGCCATTTATCAGAATCTTGCATTTAGAGAACAATTTAGAGAAGCGTTGTGGTTGATTTTATTCTTAACAAGCTTAAACCTTCTCTGTTACTCATTCTTAAAATATTGTGGATCACCCTCTCCATCCGCTCGATCTAAAATGCATAACATGCCCATCATCCACACTTGGAATCAAAGGCATCATCGCTGCTTCGATTATGGCGTCATCCTCATGATGAGTTTGTTTTTTATGATTCCCATCGTCCTTTATTGCGTTGAAGCGCGTTGTTTTCTAACCCTCACCCTAGAGCCAGATCTTATTGAAGCGCTTATATCAAGCACTTTATGTGGCCTTGGGACCGTTGTTTTAGTGCTGTTAATCAGCATTCTTGGTGCTGCGGCTGCGCTTAAACATCGATCAAAAATCCTGGACAATCTAACATCAGGACATGACCTTTTGTTTGCAATCCCGGGATTTGCCCTAACTGCCTTAGTTTTTATGGCATTTTGGCATAGCCTCGACGTGTGGTGGACATCGTATCTTATGATGATCATCTCTAATGCGCTGCTTGCATTCCCCATATTATTTTTCAAGATTCGAGCACAATTGATCACCGTTCATCATCGTTACAATAAAACGATTCAGATGCTTAATTTATCATTGATAAAGACGATTCGATATATAGTTTTTCCAACATTATCACGAGAACTTAGCCAAATATCGGCCCTGTCATTTTTGATCGCTTTAGGGGATCTTCGTGCCTCTATTTTTGCAAGCACCACAGATGTACTGCTGTTGCCGACTTATATCTATAATTGTATCGCGCGATATCATCTTGATGAGGCTTACGTTTCAACCTTGATATTGCTGAGTCTTATTCTTGTTGTTTTCACATTTTCAGAAAGGATTTTTAATCGTGCCAACACTCACGCTCGATCATCTGTATTTTGAAAGACCGGGGCTTAATCTTGAGGCTCATCTCACTGCACATCAAGGAGAATCGATTGCTATTTTGGGCGTGAATGGGTCGGGTAAAACAACATTTTTCGACCTCATTGCTGGCTTTCTTTCACCTCAAAGAGGCGTAATTGCCGTTCATGGTGAACCAATAACATCATGGCAACCCGGCATGCGTCCCTTATCTTATTTGCTTCAAGACAGTATTCTTTTTGATCATCTCAATATTCTTAAAAACCTTCAATTAGGCGTGACAAAATCAAGAGCCCATGATGCGTCCCCTCTTCTTCTTGATGAAATTATAGATGTTTTTTCGCTGAATTCACTTTTAACTCTTCTACCATCAAAGCTTTCAGGAGGACAAAAACAGCGTGTTGCCCTTGCGCGTTGTTTGCTTGCGCATCAACCTATCCTTTTACTGGATGAGCCTTTTACAGGTATTGATCTCAAAGAAAAAAACACCATCATCCCCTTTCTTAAAAACCATATTGAACGCCATTCAGCCCTTCTTCTCTTTACATCACACCATCCAGATGAGATCCAAGCGCTTGCATCCAGACATATTCAGATACAGGTTGATAAAAAACACGGTCATGCGTATATAAATGGATGAGGTCTACTGATCATACACCCAAAATAATATGAGGTTTCTTTGGAACAGCTGCTCTCTGAATACGGCCCAGCGCTTGGTTATATCATCTTACTTATTGGTTCCTTTGTTGAAGGAGAAACGGTTGTCCTCACAGCAGGTTTCCTATCCTATAAAGGATATCTATCGCTTACTTGGATTATCATCATTTCCTTTTTAGGATCACTCATAGCCGATCAACTCCTTTTTTATATCGGACGCTACTACGGCCCCGGACTCATTGAAAGAAAACCAGCCCTCAAAGAAAAATCAAAACGCATTTTTGATCTCCTTCATCGTTACAATGTTGGCTTTATTTTAAGTTTCCGATTCATCTACGGCATCCGTGTTGCAAGCCCACTGGTGATTGGTGCAAGCGGCATTAGCATTAAACGCTTTACGATTTTAAATCTTATCGCAGCGATCATTTGGGCTACCATCAGCTGTATTGCAGGATACATGATTGGATATTGGTTTGCAGATGCGGTTGATGCGATCATTGCCAAAATTATTAAGTTTGAGAAAATGCTGATCATTGGTGTTGGCATTCTGGTCTTGCTTGCCTTTATTGGCTATAAAATACGTGGGTATTTTGTGAGAAAAAAAAGTAAAATCAATGATTGACCTAAGGCCAGACAACCGCTAGATTCTGATTACTCTTTGTGATGGCCGGGTGGCAGAGTGGTTATGCAGAGGACTGCAAATCCTTGTACGTCGGTTCAATTCCGGTCCCGGCCTCCAAAAATGTGTAGTATTTGAATAAAAAGGTACTAGCCATTCACAAAAGAGTCTGTTATAAGCCAATCATTAAGACATTCCCCGGTAGCTCAGTCGGTAGAGCAAGTGGCTGTTAACCACTGGGTCGGCGGTTCGAGTCCGTCCCGGGGAGCCAGTCTTAATCACCCACTCTCTTCAATCATTCAATATTTTGTTTGAAATCCTTCTTATTTCACATGGGATTGTTCAGATAATGCTTTTAGCGTGTTTTCTTGTGAGCATGTATCTTGATAAGGGGATGTGCACACCAGTGATGCGCACACATAAGAGAATCAGAATAACACTGATCCCCTCTATCTTAAGTCCAACGCCTATAATACCAATGACGATCATAATAGTGCAGCGTCGAAGCAAGCCCCTATCAGCATATGCTATTGTTTCGGATTATCGTTTAGACTCATCGAAGCGATAGCCGGCAAAGCAACATCCAGTTGTCCATCCTGTTGTCCTGAAGCCAATATCATTTTAAAAGGCTTTGTCATCAACTTTTGCATGAAGTTGAATTTTTTACTCAGTAGTGGATTATTCTTCTTATTCACCTCTTCTTGAGCTGTAGCATTAAAGTCTTTTTGATTCAGGATATAATATGTGAAATGCTCTGCAAAATCCTCAGCAGCACTTGATTCTGCATAATTCGTCATATACCCAGGCGTTGTTTTGGCACCTGTATTCCCAATTCTTTCTCTATACTTTTCGTTTTTCTTAAATAATTGATCTCTTTGTTCTAGATCGCTCCAAAACGCTGGAAACTGATAGAACCAGGGGATAGACATATCCAATCGATCTCTTAAAACCGTATAATCAATCATGTGCCCTGTTTCGTGCACAACCATAATTGAATTGAGCGTGCGTCCACCTAATCGATTATTGGGTTCTTTCTTATTATTTTCTAAGAAAATACCAGGAATAAGGCCAAGGTATGTCGTAATCGGCTTGTTCTCGGATGTTTCTTGCAGATGTCTTCCGCGCCCCTCTTTCGCGCTTAAATAAATCGCTTTGCCGCGCATCAAATCCACAACACGCTTTGGAAGACAAGACACCCCCTTAAGCACATCATCAAGATAGTCAATTTTATCCAGAGGAATGATATACTCTTTTAATAAATCATATGCGATCTTAGGTGGATTTTGATGCGTCGTATAATAAGAATTTGCAAATTCTTTGAATGTCTGCGGATCACTTGCCTTACTTGTTGGGGCATACTGGTATAAAATAACATCAGGCCCTAATTCTTTACGGCTTTTTGTTCTGTATGTAACATTATCTTTATCTTGATTGTATTTCACGCCTATACGGGGATTACCATTTTCATCGCTTGCATAAGGGTATACACCAAATAAGTCCTTAAGCTTATCACGCTGATCATCCTTGAAATCTATACGTCCCAAAACATCTTTCGCCCTAGCTGGCGTGTAAAGCTGGAGCCCTGCATAGAAAAACTCACTATTCTCACTTAAGGCCAGAAGAGGACATCCTGCCATTTGCGCCCACAGCATAAGATTAAAAATTTTTCGAGGACCATCAAGCTTTGTATCAAAAAGTTGAGACTCTGCTATGAACTTCTTATATTCAGCATCGGTCATAGAATAAAAACCACCCTGTAGGCCTGTCTTTATTCCCAATCTTTCTATTAACTCGTCTCCTTCATTAAGACGCTTATAACCTTCATGCGCATGCGGCGTAAAATTTTGTAGAAATTCGGTTCTCTCATTCTCAGAAAATTGCCGCCAAGAATGATCTGAAGCTTGAAGGGGGACAATCAAGAGCTGGAATACACTAAAAAAAGCAATTAGAATTTTGAAACCATAGGACATAACAAGCTCCTCTCTTATGAATCGGAGCACTTTCTAAGAGTCGCACGATCAATACCAAAAAGTCAAATCATTAGATTTGATAGATTTTTTTGATGTTTTTTGCCCCCCAATTTTTACCCTTTATAGATTTGCTTTTTCTTTTAATGCATCAAATTTTACAAAGTAACGCCACTTATCAAGATCAACAAAAAATGAGGCTTTCGTTTCAACAATCTTTCTCCTGAGTTCAACGGCTTTACCTTCAAGGGCTGGCGATATCGTGCTTGAAAAATAATCGTATATTTGGCCGGCTGTTGTAAGAGGTCCAGATGACTTTGCTAAGGCTTCATAAGATTCGCTGTCATTTGTTGCCACTATAACGCTCTCTCTAGCCCCATCTCCACAAAGCCCATAGTCAGATTGAAAAGAAATAAAGTGCGGATTTGACATGCTATTGTCCCAAAGATTGGTTACAAAATCATAAACACAAAACCCACCATTTAGATATACATCGTTTAACATCAGATCATCGACCTTGCTAAAAGCAGTGAGAATTGGAGAAAAGTTATGATAAGGCGACATCTCGAGATAAAATCCTTGCAAGACAATCATCTGTAACAATAATAAGATAGAGCCATGCCATAGAGGCCGCTTTGTTGGATCTGCCTTTAAAAGTTCCACATGTGATCCTGAGGGATGCGTCATAACGAGGCTATGCCCAACATACGTGCCATCCTCATATAAACCAAAAACGTTGAGATTCTCGTCGTCTTTCCATTCTTTTTGCAGATTTAATAAAATTGAAATACCCCCATGATGTTCGGGATTATTGAGAACAGCGCCTGGCATATAATCAAGCAAAGTAGAACCCTCCCTATCGACCGGGAGTAAGAGCATATCCTCAAGCATAGGAGCACTCAGCAATCTTAGCTGGTAGTGTGATCCGCTTACCTCAAAAGCAGGCAATGCCTGCATGCGCCTCATAATGACTGGATGGGCTGCGCTATGGTGAGTGAGCCATTCAACCCAATCTGTGTACGTACGACCCTTAAAAACAGACTTAAAGCAATCCAAATGACTCCCAAGATCAGGGTTCTTTGGGTAGGCAGGTGTTATCTGAGAATACCTAGATGACGTAATTCCTAAAGAATGCTCATCTATTATTTCCTGGACAGTGACTCCGCTTGCCTCCAAAGAAGCGTTCCAGCAAAAACAGAAAAAAATAAAAGAAAACCATTTCATCAAGAACTCCCTTTGTGTAATTTTTATATTTTTTGAGACACAAGCGGTAGAAATGTTATCAACGTTAACTCAATTAAACCAGATTAATTCGCTTTTATTGGTCTATAAAACAGTGATGATTTGAATTGCATAAGCATGACTTTTTGTAGCAAATTTGGCTGTTTCTCTTGGATCATTCCCTATAATTCTTTTGCATATTTTCATCTTTTGCTAAACTGCTGGAAATTAATAGAGGAGATCTTTAATGACGTTTCTTAGACATCCTTCGGCATTCATTATGTTGATCATCATCCTTGCAATTGGATCAAACACATCAGATGCAACATCAAAAACTTGCCCTGGTACGATCACAATTGACTATATGGATACGAACCGTAACCGTCCATTAGTTGCCGATATTTATTATCCAACACATGATCATACATCCTGTTCTACACCCGTTTCTATCAATGTTGTGCCCCCACAAGCGCCACAAGCAACGCCTCTTAAAAGCAAAACTCCATACCCCCTCATTATACTCTCTCATGGATATGGATGCGCGCGTGATGGTCTGTCGTGGCTTGCAACAAAGCTCGCACAAGATGGTTATATGGTGGCCGCGCTTGAACATTTTGGAAATAGCGCTAATTTTAATATCGATAACCTTGCACTACAATATTGGCTTCGCCCCCAAGATGTGAGCGTATTTCTAGACTTTTTCCTTAAAGATCCACACTGGTCTTCCCTTATCAACAAAGAGCAAATTGGATTTGCTGGATTTTCATTAGGCGGTCTTACGGGGCTTTGGCTTGCTGGTGGTATGGCAGACCGTTTTGCAGAAGAAAAACAAAAAAAGATGGGCATCGATGCGTCTCCTGCTAAAAACGCTTATCGTGATACGCGCATTAAAGCTGTTTTTTTAATGGCACCGGCTTATGGCTCCTCTTTTAGCCCAGACAGTTTAAATGCGATTACCATTCCGGTTTTTATAGCAGCGACACGCAAAGACGATCGTGTTTCGTTTGAGGAGAATGCACAATACCTAAGCCGCGAGATTAAAGGGGCCTCCTTAAAAGTTTTTGAAGGTCCGCTTTTTCATATGATCTTTGATGCTCGAAAACGCCCTGATGTTCTATCGTGTGGTCCTCATTCTCCTGCCGAAGATACTGAGGCTCAAAACACTGAAAAGGTGCAGCAAGAGACCAATGATTTAGCCGTACGTTTTTTCAACGAAAATCTTAGATCAAATTCATAAATCTTATTTTTGATGAGAAAAGCACATACCCCTTACTGACTTTCTTTACCTTTAAGGCTAACAGGCTTTGCTTCCAATTCCGCTTTTTGAGCTTGCACTTCTTCATAGGAATTAAATTTCAATGGCACAATTACTTCGCCCTTTATATTAATTTGTCCCCACCGTCCGCCTACGACCCTCTTATACATCTCCTTTTTAGGAAGAGGGCGACCTTCCGAGCTTAAAGCGGAATACACAGGATTTTCAGGATATAGAGCAACGCATCCGTCACATACATTCGAAACACCGCCCTTAAATGGCGATGCAAAGTCATAAAGAGGATGTATCACGATTTTCCCCTCAACATCATGAAACCCAACTTTACCATTTTTCAAAAACCGCGCGAGACCTTCGCTAAAATAATCAGCGCCGTTATCAAAATACACTGATTCAAAAACAAGCGCACCTTGACTATTCATGCGATAAAAGTGACCATTTTTCTGCACAGGCACCAGGGCTTTGAATTCACCAGACTGGGGTGTAAACAACGCCGTATCATCCGGCGCTTCGATCGTTGTATATTGGGGCGAAATAATAATTTTACCATTTTCAGTTTTAAACCCATAAAGTTCGGTTGAGGCATCATAAAATCTATATAAACCACCGCCTTCTTCTTTACATGCGCTCAAAAAAAGCACACAGCAAACAAGCATGAAGCGTAATGAATAGAGCAGTGTCAAGCGACTACGCACGATAAATATTTCTTTCACATACATGCGGCACCTCCTTAAATTTAATGCATCTTTAATTTCTAAGCTTTACCATTCAAAGTTTACATGAACTCATAAGGAATATAGAGATGAAAAATATAAGATTTTTTTCTACACACTTACGAGTATAATACTTTTTTCAAGCGCTTATCTTTTTGCTACAACAAACTGTCCTTATGTGAGCGCCGCGGACATAACTTCGCTCATGAATGAAGGAAAATTTACTGACAACACAAGTCAAACTTGGCTTTTGGATGGCCGCCCTCTTGTGTTTGAGCAAGACCGCCCTCAAACAATAGCCCTTCCCCAACATGGTATTAAAATTGTTGCTGCAGGTGGGGGGGATATGCAAGCCCAACGCCTCATGATACGCGTTGCTTCTATAGAGATGTTGGCACTATTCATTCAAGTTCCGCGGCTTTTAATGACAAAAACATCAGTTTTTATTTGAAAAAGGATAAATAACAACTGAAAGATGCCCATCCCTCATTTGGGCATCTTACTTCATTGCTCATGCTCAATACAATAAAGCTTCCAAAATGGATTGAAATCGCGTAAAAGACGGTGGAAAGTATTGAAAAGCAAACACGATGACAAACACCAGAGACAACGCTTCTGATCCTGAAATCATTACTTTTGGATGCAGGCTGAACACTTATGAATCAGAAGTGATGCGCAATCACGCAAAGTCCCAAGGACTTGAGCACGCAATTATTATCAACACCTGTGCTGTCACAGGAGAAGCTGAACGCCAGGCACGCCAAGCCATTCGAAAAGCAAAACGTGAAAATCCTGACGCTTACCTTATTGTCACGGGATGTAGTGTTCAAATTAACCCTGCCCAATATGCCTCCATGTCGGAAGTAGATCGTGTGCTCGGCAATGCCGAAAAGATGAAAGCGGAAAGCTTTGCCCCCACATTACCCGATAAAATCCACGTAACGGATATTATGAGTATACGCGAAACAGCGGCACACATGATCTCAGGATTTGAAAATCGCGCACGTGCTTTTATCGAAATTCAAAACGGTTGCAATCATCGCTGTACGTTTTGCACGATCCCTTTTGGCCGCGGCAATAATCGAAGTGTGCCCATTGGTGAAATTGTAAACCAAATAAAGCTATTGGTCGATGAAGGATGCCAAGAGATCGTCTTTACAGGCGTTGACATCACGGATTACGGCAAAGATTTGCCTGCAACACCTTCTCTTGGATCCATGACACGCCGCATTTTGAACCTTGTGCCCGATCTGAAGCGCCTACGCCTCAGCTCCATAGACCCAAGCGAGGTCGATGAAGAGCTTTTTGATCTCATGGTTGGAGAACCGCGCCTAATGCCACACTTTCATATCAGCGCTCAAGCCGGTGATAATATGATTTTAAAGCGCATGAAGCGACGTCACTTACGCGAAGACATGATCCAATTTTGCGAAAAAATCCGACAGAAGCGTTCTGATGTCGTCTTTGGTGCCGACCTCATTGCTGGATTTCCAACAGAAACGGACGAAATGTTTCAAAACTCACTCGCACTGGTCCAAGAATGCAACATTACCTATTTGCACGTCTTTCCCTACTCCATTCGTGCCGGAACAC
>JBQCDM010000091.1:0-3527 GCA_051961235.1 Nucleicultricaceae bacterium (SeqCode) | reverse complement strand
GAATCGCTGCATTCTTCCACATAACGGTGTATCCACCAAAGCCTAAAAGCAAAAGAAGAATGAGAAAAAGTAAGGGCCTATGTTTGGTGTCACGAGGAGAAGATGTTGTATTTGGTGAACCATCTGCGGATGGCCTTAAGGTGTTTGATGCAGATTCAATCGCATCAGTGAGCTTTTTCATAAACGCTTCTCCATCCAATCCTGGTTGTATGGCCGGTAGAAATTCGAAGACTATCTTACCAGGTTTTTTTATGAAGTCACGTCGTGCCCAAAAATATCCCGCATTATGTGCGGCGGGTACAACGGGAACTTGGGTTTCTCGATAAATCACGGCAATCCCAGACTTGTACTGGGGTGGAGCGTCAACAGGACGGCGTGTTCCTTCCGGGAAGATAAAGATTTTTTGCCCGTCTTGCAGCCTTTCTTTTGCTTGCTTAATCAGCTGAGGTAAGGTGCGTGAACCTTTAGAACGATGTAGTGTAATCGATTTTGCCTTCAGCAAAAGTTGACCAAAGAACGGAATCCAGGTGAGTTCGCGCTTTAAAATAATGGCGCAACCCGGTGCCAAAGCGTGAATCATGGTTGTTTCCCAAGCAGACTGGTGTTTGGATGCGATAATAGCAGGGCCTTCTGGGATATTTTCTCGTCCACGCACTTCATAAGTGATGCCTACAATATATTTAAGCAGCACTTGAGTGCCGAGCCCCCAATATTTTGCAACACCAAAAACGGCAAAACGCGGCATAATAACGGCTGGAATACAAACAACAACAACGACGAAAGTCCAAAGAATGAAGAGGACATTAAAGACTAAAGATCGTATAAAAGAGAGCGCGTGGGTCATCAATGCACCATTATTTATAAATTAACTCTACTCATTAAATAGCGACCAGATGTCGCAAGAAATTTGTTATACTCAAGAAAAACAATCCAAGCATTATGTTCCCACCACCAAGGATTTTGGTTGAATTTCTCAGATAAAACGGGATGTTGAACAACCATGCAATTAGGGCGCAACATGCGCAATTCCAAAGAGCTACGAGGCATATGATAGTGAGATGTAACGAGCCGAAGTGATTTCACGTCGTTTTTCATCAACCAGTCCGAGACCTCTTTTGCATTTTGGATGGTGGTGTTTGATGTGTACCCAAGCGTAATGGAATCTCTTGTAATTGTATATTCGGGATGAAGGGCCAAAAGTTCATCGAGGGTTACTTTTTGATTCACCCCAGAGATAAAAAGTTTTTCAGCTTTCTTTTGATCCAGCAATTCAAGCGCAACTTGAATGCGCTTATTACCCCCCGTGAGCACGACAATAGCATCTGTTTTGCTCGGATTTTCTTTAGGCTCGCTTGGCAAACAAAATCCAAAGATAATGAATCCGATAAGCCATGCAACACTCATAAGAAACAAGGTTCTGATCATGAAGCAATACATTAAAATCTCTTTGATAAAGCGTATAAAATAGTCATTTGAGAAGAAATGTAAATCATAAGCAGCATGAAAAGAGGCGTGCCTAAGATCACGCCAATGAGCTCTCTATCCATAAGTTTTAAAGAGGACACAATGGCATCATCATGCAGTGGGCTTAAACAATACAAGGCGTATGTCAGCACCGAAAGCCCCAAGGCTATCATTGCACCTTTAAAGGTCAATGCCGTATTATTCTTTGTGAATTGTTTTGCAATATAGCGGTCATTAGCTCCAATAAGCCGCAAGATATCAATCACTTTTTCGTGCAACGCTATATTTGAATGATTCACAAAGGTAATGGTGCCAAGCGTTGAAATGACAATCAGTGATGAAAAAGCAAGAGCGATCCAAAAGCAAAGAGAGGCAATATCAATAAGAGAGGCTTTGAACGTCAGGGGATCTTGCACCTTAACAGGCCCCACCAAATGGGATAAATCTCTCTCAAGCGTTGCAAAGTTAATGTGCTTCAATTTATGGAGCGTCACCTTGACGAGGCTAATTGCACCGGATTCCTTTGTTTGAGGAAGTTGGATGATTTCGGTTCGGTCAATTTCTGGAATCGCTTTCAGTGCCTTAAGGAGGGATGTTTGGCGTTCCTCAATGGTGAAAACCGATGGATAATCAGCGATGGACGGTTGATGCAAGAGCTCAATAGTAAAGGCATTTTCCGTTTGGGTGCGCCAAGATTCGATGAAGCGTTGCACATAAACTGTGCCTGCTAGCGCCAGGGTTTCAAGAAAAATAAGAAATCCAATAATCCAGCACAATACGCGTGCATTCATCTTTTGATCAAAAGGGATTTCGGAAGGTTGCTTAGCCATGCGCACGATGTTCCATAGTATGATGAGTAGTCGTTTTAAGGGTACCGCCTTCTAGATGAAGAATGGGGTGAGAGAAAAAACGCGACAGTTCTGGAGCGTGGGTTGCAAAGAGTACCGTGGTTCCCATGCGATTCAATTCTTCAAAAAGACACATGAGTTTGAGTGCATTTTCTTCGTCCAGGTTGCCGCTTGGTTCATCTGCCAATAATAGCTTAGGGTTGTTGATGACCGCTCGAGCGATGACAGCGCGTTGTTTTTGGCCACCCGAAAGTTGCGGTGGATAGAGGTTTAAATGATTGGCAAGACCAATCCAGCTTAAGAGCTCTTTTGCTTTTCTGCGGCTTTCATCCCAGGAAAATCCCTGAATGCGCTTTGCAAGCGCCACATTATCAATAACGCTTAAATGATCAAATAAGAGAAAATCTTGAAAAACAATGCCGATATCTTTGCGGATGCTGGGAATATCTTTATGCTTGATATTAATGACGTCACGGCCAAACAACTCAATGGTGCCACGGTACCCTCGATGTCCAGCATAGAGAAGCTTTAAGAGGGAAGATTTCCCAGCACCGCTGACACCCGTTAAAAAGTAAAACGATCGAGGCATCAATGAAAAAGATACATCCTTTAAAACCTCATGGCCGGTATCGTAACGAAGGCTCACTTTTTTGAACCTAACAATTTCTTGCATTTAATAGCCTTGTTTAATCGAATTCTATGAAGACCATAATACTACAAGACCAGATTCACTTCGAGAGGGAAAAACTTGATCTGGAGCATAAGACCTCCTATAAGTTGTAGAAAGAATGTCTAGAGAGTGCAAGCATGATTATTGTATGTCCCCAATGTGATCGACGATACCTGACCAATGATGCTGATTTCAAAGAAATCGGTAGAAATGTTCGTTGTTCTGGCTGTGGCCATGAATGGTTTTATGAGGCAGCCGTGGAGCCTGATGATACGGAACCACTCTATGCTGATGTAGATCCAGTCCATTCTCTAGAGACGGTTCAGAGAAAAAAATCTTATAAGCCATTGTGGGTTCTGTTATTTTTAGGATTGATTTTAGCGGGTATTTACTCTGAACGGTCCAGACTTTATGAAGCTTTTCCCCAAACAGCAAAACTTTTTCAGTTGATGGGATTTGAAAAAAAAGCAAGACATCAAGCGCTCATCATTGAAAACTTAACCCCGCTTTATTTAGAAGATGACCCACACAAGAGTGTGGTTGTG
>JBQCDM010000090.1:0-3953 GCA_051961235.1 Nucleicultricaceae bacterium (SeqCode) | reverse complement strand
GTTTTCATCTCCCGTCAACATAAGGCTTTCAGCATTATCTCCCACCATCGTGGCATTGGATTTCATCTTAACGCCACTATCAACTCGGTTCACATGGCTTACCTTTTTAACGATAACGTCACCGATTGGAGAAGGCCACCACAAATGTGGGCCTGGAGATGTTGTATTGACATAGCGACCAAAAAGGATTTCACACGCTTGCTCACCTTCTTGAACAAAGTAAATACCTCTTGACACCCACAGCGCTAAAAGAAAAAAAATGACGATCCCGACAAAAAAGCTGCCGCCTTGCCCGCCAGGGATCAAGCCTTTAAGTTTTTCCTGGCTTTTTTTCTTGAGCTCTTCAAAAGCCTTCTCTGGATCTCTTTTGGGACCACCTGGTCGCCACCATGGTCCGCCACCTTTATCCTGCCAAGGCATTTTGCCTCCAATGTTGCATTAAACACTAATTTTGTATAAGAGAGTTATAGGACACATGTCGAAAAGACGCAATGGGATGTTTAAAAAAAACACAACACAGAAACACACACTAACACACCCTACCATCGCAGATATCCTCACTTCTTTAAAAGATTGTGTGGATCCAGTTGATGGTAGCAATCTTAGTGAAAACAATCGATTTTCAAGCGTTACCCTCAACAAGGGAATTGCACAAGTTTGCCTTCTTATCAACCCAAAAGATGAAGCGTTCTATCAAACACTATCGGCAGATATTCAAGCACGCTTATTAAAAGTGCCTGGGATCAGCCAAGTCCGTTTCATTTTGACGGCGCACACATCCCTTAACCAACCCTCTCCTCAACACACAGCCATATCGCGCGGTCAATTTGCCTTGCCCAATATTAAAAATATTATTGCCGTTGGCTCTGGCAAGGGGGGCGTTGGAAAATCAACAGTGAGCGTGAATCTTGCCATCTCTTTGATGAAAATGGGACACAATGTAGGCCTACTCGATGCTGATATTTATGGTCCTTCCATCCCCACCCTGCTGAAATGTGGCGGGCAACCGGATCTCACAGAAGACAAAAAAATGATTCCACGAAGCGCCCATGGCCTCAAAACCATGTCGATGGGATATTTGGTGGATGAAGATACGCCCGTAATTTGGCGTGGCCCTATGATTCAATCGGCTTTGCAAAAATTTCTGATTGGGGTTGATTGGGGAAATCTTGATTTTCTTGTGATTGATTTACCCCCTGGCACTGGAGATGTTCAACTCACCCTCATTCAAAAAGTGCCTTTAAGTGGTGCTGTGATTGTCAGCACGCCCCAAGATGTTGCGTTACTTGATGCTAAGAAAGCCTTGAAGATGTTTCAAAAAGTTGATGTCCCTATCCTTGGCATGATAGAAAATATGAGCTTTTTTGAGTGTCCGTGCTGCAAAACAAAAACCCCCATCTTCAGCCAGCATGGCGTTGAACAGGCCGCAAAAGAAAACAACATCAATTGGTTGGGGGCTATTCCCCTTGAGCTTTCAATCCGCGAGTCCTGCGATCAAGGCATACCTTATAGCCTACAACACCATCAAAGTAGTGACTATTTTAGAGACATTGCAACACAACTTTGCACTAAATTACCCCCATCTTCTTCGAGTTAATAAATCTATGGCACTCTCAGAATCAACAATATTAGAAGCTTTTGATAATATTCGAGACCACATTATCAAAACGCCCCTTGAATACTCTTACGCGCTTTCTAAACATTTAGGCGTCGATGTTTATCTCAAGCTTGAATTCTTACAGAAAACAGGTTCATTTAAGTATAGAGGCGCATTACATAGTTTAATCACGCTTAAAAAACAAGGCATTCAATCGATTAGCACGTGCTCAGCCGGCAACCACGGCAAGGGCGTTGCCTATGCCGCAAAAGAATTGGGAATGGATGCGCTCATCTTTGTGCCCAGCACGGTTGATGAAGCCAAATACCAAGGGATGCTCACGTTAGGTGCCGAGGTTATAAAATCACCCTATCCTGGCTACGATCAAACTGAGATATGGGCACGCGAGCAAGCCCAACTGAAGAGGCTGCCTTTTTTATCAGCCTTTAATGATGACAATGTCATGGCTGGTAATGGTGGCACATTAGCTTTGGAGATTATGGAAGAGCTCCCTGCTGTCAAAACACTTGTTTTTCCTGTAGGCGGGGGTGGCCTTGGTGCTGGACTTTCCTTTTATGCACAAGAACGTTATCCAGATATGACGCTCATCGGATGTCAGCATCAAGACTCGGCAGGCCTTGCTTTGTCCTTAGAGCAAAATACACCCATCACTCAAATGCCGCCCATTACCACAGTTGCAGGTGGCCTTGAAGGTGGCGTTGGTGATTTATGCTTTGATGTTCTTAAGAATCGCATAACACGTGTTGCCCTTGTAAATGAGGAAGAAATCATTCAAGGATGGCTTTGGTGCCTGCATCATCACCAATATCTTATTGAGCCCACCTCCGCGGTAACATTGGCGTGCGCCCTTCACGACAAATTGGGGGCGCTTGCCTCACCCACCGTTATTATTTTATCTGGCAGAAATGTAGGCTATACAACGATCCAATCACTCATCGTTCAACATCAAACATAGACCTTCGAAGCATCGTTTTCGAACAAATCGTTCAACACGATTCGATTTCATTAGACGTTTTTTTGAATTTTGCTTAAAGATATCTTATGCACCTTAAACGTATGGTTACTCTATGAATGACGATGTAGCATTTCAAATTAGTTCCAAAGTGATCAACACCCTGATCGTGGTTTTTATTATTGCCGTGGTCTATCTCGCCTTTCGGTTTTGGCTAAAAAATAAAGAGCTTGAGACAAAATCGAAATATAAAAGGCGGTTTTGGTATACCTCAGGCATTATTATGACGTACTTTGTCGGCAAAATATGGATGGAAGGATTTATCCATCTTTTTGCCTTTTTAGGTATTATTTCAGCCGCGCTTACAATTACCCAAAAAGAAACACTGATGAACCTTGTTGGATGGTTTATTATTATGTGGCGCGATCATTTCACAGAAGGTGATCGCATTGAGATTGGCGCTTACAAAGGCTATGTACACACGATTGGTTTCTTTTACTTTACACTCTGTGATGAATTCGCACATCATCGACACACTCCAACAGGAAAAACATTTCGCATTCCAAACGGACTGGTCATTACAACGCCGATCACGAATCATATTCGCAAAGCCCAAATGATCGAATATAAAATGATCTATCTCATCACACAAAACTCATCGATTACAGAGGCCTTGAATCTTATTAAAACGACAATGGATCAGATCCTTGGATCTTTTTACCATAAGAATGATGAGAAGGAAAAAAAGACACATGCCGTCCCTGAATCAACGGTCTATGTCAAACCTAAGTTTGACGAGCCTGCCGGCATTGAAGTTCATGTGTGTTATTACTGCCATCCTAAAGACCAAATCGATATCGAGAAAAAGGGCTATAAAACCATTCTTGAAGCACTGCAAAAAAGCGATTCCATCGAGCTTGCCTTTGCGCCCACCCACCGTTTTGTTTTACACAAAGAAGTAGACTTTGATTCCCTTCAGTCTCAAAAGCTTATAGACTTTCAAAAATCTGCAAAAAAATAATAAAGAGGTTTCATCATGTCTTTTCCAACACCACTTTACCTTGCACTTTTTTCTTCAACCTTACTAGCATTGATTGGGCCTTGGATTCATCGCTATGCGGCAACACTTTTTAGTACAGCCACAATAGGTCTTGCCTACTACATGGGGCATATCAATCTCTTAGGAGTGCTTTCTCTCTTTATTATCGGCAGCTTTCATTATGTTTACTTTAATTTTGAGGCACCCAAATTTATTCGTGTGATCTTAGGTCTTTTGATTGTCATTGGAACATTCGCCTTCTTTCAACATAAGATGCCTGGCTTTCATAACTGGCGGATGATTGAGAGCATTAAACTTTCAGAAAATGCTGTACCGACGACTCT
>JBQCDM010000089.1:0-5905 GCA_051961235.1 Nucleicultricaceae bacterium (SeqCode) | reverse complement strand
AATCCTTGCCCCGCTTCTCATATGGTTGTTTAAGAAAAATGAGTCAAGCGAAGTAAATTATCATGGCGCGGAATCACTCAATTTTCAAATTAGTCAAATCATCTACCTTCTAGGTGCAATTGTAATTGCGCTTTTGATTATGGTGAAAGACCCAGTTGTTGCGCTTGTGTTTGGTATTGCTTATGTGGTGATTACTTTTATTTTTCAGATTGTTTGGGTGATTATTATGTCTGTTAAGGCCTATAAACGCATTCCTTATACCTATCCACTGACGATTCGGTTTATAAAAATAAAATGAGTATTTTCTGGATTGATTCCTGGGAAAAGCTGTGATAAACCCATTTACATCTTAAAGGCCGGTTTAGCTCAGTTGGTAGAGCATCTGATTTGTAATCAGAGGGTCGCGAGTTCGAATCTTGCAACCGGCACCACTTTCCGCAAGGGTTTTCAAAGTTTTCACTTTTCTTTACAAAAAATTCCGGAAGCAAAACGGAAGCATTTGAAGAAATATCAGCGCATTCTATCTTCATGCCATACCTGCATTTTCTCTAAAATCGAATTAAGGCACCTAAAAGATTTAATAATCAATATCCGCTTCAACAATCATTACCCGTTGAGCCAATGATGTCTTCACCGGAAGGGCTCGAATGCCTAAAAATTTTACTATGCTATAAATGTTGCGTTGGAGAAAATCCTGAAGATGTATGTAAGAATAAAGACAAGAGTATAAACCCCTTGAACTGGAAAAAAGGAAAAGACTGTGGATGTCATAGGGAATAACTAACGGTTCAATTTAGCTCTTAAGTTATCTATATATTGATCTCTTTTCTCATCACTCATTTTAGATAAGTTGAGCAATTTCCATTGAACTGCGGGCATTTTATTTGTATTTGGCAAACCTAATAGATCCCAATTTGGCGTAAGCTTTTTAAAAGAAATCAGGAACTCTTTATCATTTTCAGTAAGCGATGAGAGTATAGTTTCTATTAATTTTTCTCGTGTAGTTTCCAATTCTTTAAGTGAAATATGCTCTTCCACCATTCCCTCAAATTCATTGCTATAAAGATCCCTGATATCCTTAAAATTTGGCTTAATAACCTCATGGATAGGCCTGTCGTGGCTTATCAAATATACTAAAAAGGCTTTTTTTAGCTTCTCAGTAAATGTATAAGCGTCAAAAAACATTTTGACGTCAAACAAATCTCTTGGATGTTGCCTATCCAGTGCAGCAACAAATTTACCCGCATATAAATCATCAAAGCTAAGTAAATTTGCTTCTGTATAAAATTGAAATTTCTCTTGAGCTCTTGAGCATAGCTCTCTTACTTCAGAGGCATAAACGCTTCCTCTTAAAACGGGATTTATTTCGATTTTAATTTGAGTGCTATCTCTTCTAACAACCAATTGCTTAGAAAAACCGTCTTTGTCTTTCTTCGATTGAACAGAGATATTTGCCTTTTTTGTTAAAGACGTTCTCACATCATCAAAAATTAATTCTATGTCTGACAATGCTTCGTTTCTAGGTTTTAGAGGTAAGTATGTTAAATCTATATCGACAGATAGCCGAGGCATGTTCTGTATAAATAAATTAAGAGCGGTACCTCCTTTTAGAGCAATACGAGGATCTCTTAAAACGTCGTCAAGGACACTCAATAGCAAATAAACTTGTTTCTCAAAAATCGATGTGATCATCTTCTTTTAGGCTCTTTGGGTAGGTAATTTTAAATGTTGGGTCATAGGCACCATGCCTTACAATAGCTCTGTCACCATGGCCTAAATCTATTTTTGATAAATCAATTTTTTTTAGCCACTTGTGTTGATTGTGATCTGCTAGAAAAAGAAATACTCTCTTCACAACAATTGATTGACAAGCTTCAAGTAACTGCTGAATCACCTGAGGTCTCAGGTTTGTTAGTCCTTCCATTAAAGTATTACACTCTTCAAAAGAGTGATGTTTATTTAATAAATAGATTACTTCTAATATGGCGCGCTCGGGAGATGAGAGAGATAGCTGGAAATTATCAATCTCTTTAAGAGCAATTTCTGTGGTGATTGACAGGAAATTAGTTCTTATGTGGTTAAATTTTACATCCCATCTATAGTTTGTAAACCAAGAAGGAAGACGCGTATATTGTGGTGAGTATATAAAAACATCAGCTTGTCTCATTTTAATATAGTGGGCTAAACCCTGCATCTCTAATGCTGTCTTACCACCTATATGCACGGGTATTTTTTCTTGGCTCTTTAAAACACTAACAGCATTTTGCCAAGTTTTCTTTTCACCAGCTCGTATTATGGCGCCCCTTCCAACTGATTCTACCCAGCCTGATTTTTTATATTTTTGGATATCAGAAGATGTGATGCCAAGCTCTGATGTTTTTGCGCTTGTCATTATCCCGCCAGAAGAGCTAGCAGCCATGAGGCTCTTTAATTTTGTGTATTTTTTATCTTTCATAAGACATATTTTGTTATATTTCTAAAGAAATGTAAAGATTGTCTTTAAGAAAATATATTTTAATATACCATTAGAATGCTTATTGTAACTTTTTTAAAGAAAAACAAGATATCCAACCCCGGCCAACTTTAGAACGATAGTATCTGCCAGCTTAATTCTCGTACAGCTTGTGCGAATTTTTCCGAATCACACAATATGTCAGATAATTTTCTGTCTCTTTAATCATGGATTTTTTATCTTTCGAAATCATGTTGTTTAGTTTTTTTCTCAATCATCATATGTGCCTGTTGAAATTTTTCGTGCTCTGGATAAGATCGCTTAACCTCCTCAATCGCTTTTTTCTCAATATCTTTCGTGTCAGAAACAAGCCCTTTTTCTCTAAAGATCTGCTCAAACAGTTTCCCTTCAATACGGAAGAGATGATCGGCATAATGACTAACACCCAATGAGTCCTCTTTAGACACCTTATCGAGTGCCTTTAAAATTTGATCTTTAATCTCATCTTCACGTTTGAGTTCATAACGAGCTCTAATGGAGAGGACTTTTACATCATGGTAGGTTGGGTCTTTTTGGTTCTGCGCTTTAAGATGATGTAGGTATTCAGATGTCCGTATTGCCTGCCTTTGAATAAAACCTGCCTCTTCTGTCAAAAGCATGCGGTTATACTTCTCTTTAAATATTCCATGTAAACGACGTTCTAAGGTTTGGGAGATCTCTTCAAACGTTTTTCCTTCCATCAAGAATATTGGATCTTTTGCTTCCACTTTTTGCAGTACATGTGTCTCGGTCTTTTGAATCTCATAGAAAGCATCATTCTTATGGAAGTGGTCTTTGACCTTGGTTGTTACGTCTCTTGCTGTATCACTTATCTTTTGAATAAATGATGGTTCTTCGGCAGTCTTTTGAAGATCTTTTGCTGTTACATATTTAAGGCTCGCCTCCTTACCATGCACTCGTCCAATTTGTTGTGCCATGTGTTGCAGTGATTGTGTCTCTGCGCGCGATGCAAATACCTTTAAGTCTTCAGTCTGACGCGTTAAGGACACATAACTGTTATTGAGGTTGGTTGCTTTATCGTGCAACACGTAGGTCTTGGGCAAGGTTGACCCCTGTGCTTTATAGATAGTGCCTGCATATCCGTGGCGAAGGCCTATATAGGATTCTGGATTAAAGGTAATCTCTTCCCCGTTGTCTTGAACAATCGTACAGGAGTTTTCAGAGAGTTTCTTGATGACACCAAAGTTTCCATTAAAGAGGTTTTGGGCCTTGTCGGTTTCCGTCAGTTGGATGCGATCTCCCTCTGCAAAATAAGTAACGCCGCGTTTCGTCATCATCGCATAGTCTTTGTCACCTAGTTTCCCAAAAGACCGCATTAAGTCTCTGGCAGCAAAGTTCAGGGTATCAACGTCAATGTTGCGTTGTACTAGGATGAGCTTTGTGTGGGATGGGTCATCCCTTAAATCTTTCGACCAGGTGTTAATCAGCTTGCTAAGCGACTCTTCTTTAGTGGGAGAGAAGGTAATACGATTGTACTCATCAAGTGTTTGAAGTGCTGGAAACACTTCTCCTCGAGACAAGCATTCAGAAACATCTTTCTGCCATTTAATGGTTTGACGTCTCACTTCTGTAATTTCTACTGCACCAAAGGTATCTGCCAATATCTCAAACATGCCGCCACGCTGGATACTCGGCAATTGTCGGCTATCACCTACCAACAAGACTTTGGCACCTGCTTTTTTTGCTGCATGCAGCAACTCTATTTGGAGATCCGTCGAGAGCATGGCTGCCTCATCCACGATAAGCAAGGTTTTATCATCAATCTGTTGTCGCTGATTCTTGAGTGCAAACAAGAAAGCATGACATGTAGTAGCATGCGTGAAGCCCTCTTCTTTTAGGTCTTCTGCTACTTTGTGCGTCGGCGCTAAACCTATAACCTTGTATCCAGAAGATTCGTGCGCTTCTCTGATAGGCTTCAATACATAGCTTTTACCAACACCAGCTCTGCCTTGAATGATGGATAATTTGTTGGAATGTGTCGCATGCTCAAACGCTGCTTGTTGCTCACTCGATAAGGTATATCTCTCTTTAATACTCTCCTTTATATCTGCAGCAATAACCATAGATTTTTGCTGTTGCAAGTGATGAGCAAACCTCAATAACTTCTCTTCATTCTCTCGTGTTTGTTTGAGAGTAAAGAAATCTGTCTCTTTACCTGTTGCAGGATCTAAGAGAGAAAGAAGATCTTTGCTCTCGAAAACAGACTGTTTTATGGCGTCTTTCTCGTCGTGTGGCACATGTTTTTCTATGAAGTTCTCTATGTCTCTTTTAGAAATCACAGCCTTGTTTTGTGAAAGAGATTCTAGGATCACTTCCGGATCTTTAGAAAGAGCTTCATTGGATTCTTTAATAAGCTCAGCTCTCTGTAGTGCATCATTCATATGGTTGCGCATTCGCACTGGCCCCAAGTGCTCTTGAGGCACGAGCCCAATAGCGTCCACCCTAAGGTCTAATCCCTTTTCTCTAAAGTAAGCATTTTGTAGATCTTTCCAGATCTCACCCCAAAGATCTGCCTCCACAACTAGTCCGCCTCTAACTTCGGGATCCAGGTCTCTAGCTTTGTGAGTGTGAAACGTTAGGCCATCTTTAGAGAAACGACGTGTAGTCACAAGCAAATGCGCATGCCAATTTTTATCTCCTTCATGAGGTGCGTGTATATCCATCTGTACCGCAACACCCTTAGAGACAAAGTTTTGTTCTACAAACTGACGGGTGAGTTCGATTCGATCTTCAAAAGTGATTTCTGGGTTATCAGGAAGAGCAAGAACGAGTTCTTTACAGAGTTGACTGTTACTCCGTCGCTCAAAATGCTCAACAGCATTCCAAAGTACTTTGCTGTTTTTGAACTTCTCGTGAGCACCTACTGGCAGCATCACATCATGGTAGATACCATCTTCCTTGTGCCCAAAATAAAAGAGTTCTCCTGTGCGCTCGCACTTAAGGGAGGTGCGTTCGTTATAGGCTGCCTTCCGGCAAGCATTGCCTCCAGTGCTTCTCGAGACATATTCAAGACGTGCAAACTGAATGGCCATGGCTAATCCACGTACCCCTCATTGCAGCAAAATATGAATCTTTTTCCCCTCAAAATCCTATTCCTGTTTTATCATCTTTTATTTTTAACAATCCTAAAATGAAAATTCTAAAAGCGCAAATCCAATTTTGGGGTTTGCATATTGCGTATGAAGTAAATTTAATCAATTCACTTCCTAACGCCTTGTGGCGATTTTGATCCGCTGATATTCTGATTGTCATAACAAATTAAGAAGCTTTTTCAGGTGAGGTAGCGTAATGACAAAATCCAATCTTCTTGAGAGAAAGAAACAATCCATTGAAGCTAAAAAGAACAAACTCAAGCAATTAGAGTCCCATGTTAAAACCATGGAGAGGAAAACG
>JBQCDM010000088.1:0-3372 GCA_051961235.1 Nucleicultricaceae bacterium (SeqCode) | reverse complement strand
AGTTCTTTTAAAACATCCAGATAACCTGTTTTTAATGTGGGTCTTACCCCTTTATCCTCAAGCTTTTGTGCTGGAGGGAGAGGAGGAGGTGTCGGAATATTGGCTTTAGGGGTAGATATTTCATCCGGAACAGGAGCCACATCAACTTTAGGTTTATGAGTTGTCAACAAAGATGCGCCATTTGCCTCTGTCGTAGCAGCACCTTCATTGCCCGCAAACAACCCCTTAAACACACCCATATTATTTTGCATGAAATTTTTCATAAACTGGCCAAAGGCTTCCTGCATTTCAGGTGTCATTTTCAGTGATGTCTGCGTCTTTTGAGTACTTTGAGTTCTTTTATATGCTGCATCTCTTGCCCGAAAGGCTTGATCAGAATCAAAATCACTCATCCGCATTGCATCAACACGTGTTGCTTGTGCTGATTTGGCCGGCACGAAAGCCGACATTAATCCTGCCATCACACCCAAAGAACCAATCGTCATCTTGGACATAACGCGTTTATTTCTTTGATGCGTTGGACTTTTCTGCATTGTGTCGTAAATGCTTTTAGTAATGGGCATGCCCTCAATAAGCTTTTGAGTTATAGCATTATGATGCTCGAGCAAACGATCTGCATGTTTTGGATCCGCCCCCACCAAGCCTAAGTGTGCATCAAGTGCTGACTCAAAATACCCGCTTAGATCTTCTAAATGCTTTTTATAGTGTTCACGAACCTTTGCAGAGTCACCCTTTTTCAAGTGCTCATGCATGCTCTTCATATGTTTGGAAAACTTTTTTGTATAGTGCTCTTGTAGTATTTTATGCGTCTCGGCATAATTTTTCCACGAGGACATCATGCGATCAGCTCCTTCGCGACGCTTCCAAAGAGACTGTAATGCATTAAGAAAAGTATACGACATGATTACAACCCATTACAATTTGAATATAATCATTATGACAAAACAAAATTAACAAATAATAAAAATAATATTATATTTATTTAATCACTGAAGCCGTTTTTATGCGGATCCACCACACCGAAATCACTCAAATATTTATGATTATTTTCAATATAATCTCTTACTTCTTTATAGGTAACGCGCGATTTTTTAATCCACTGAGCTTCTTCTATAAGCTGCTTTAACTTCTCTTGATCATCGTGTGTTAGATTTTTTTGAGTCAACACTGATTCTAGCTGTTTTTCGATATTATCCATATAAAACCAAAATCGATTATTAGAGCTTGGCATAATAAACTGGCCGATTATTGAGCTTCTGTTTATATGTGCTGGCGCTATGTTTTGCCTCACTGCTGGGCTTGTAGAAGCCTCCAATGGGCAGTTCACAACAATTATCCAAGCCGTACTCATAACGGTCATAAAAAGGCGCATATTCTTGTTTCTCCAATAGATGGTTTATCAAACATAACATCACATTCTTTAATTGAGGGTTAACATGAGTTTTTATTGAAATTGATTTCGCATTTTTCGAACAATTCGCTTTAATGGCCTCTTTTTTTGTCCTATAATAAAAATATGATAAAGATTTAATTAAAATTTATTTCAGTTTGCCTTTTCAAGACAACGTCAGAAGTGTTTTAAAAAAAAGAAAATATATGGTTGCATGAGGATAGTAATTTTATTACCACTAGAATACCTGACTCACAGTCTAAAACGGAGAAAGTTAACGTAATGACATTGAATTCTTCTTTATCACGCAGACAATTCATAACATCAACGAGCCTAGCCATTGCAACGACGTGCGTCTCATCTCCCCTTTCTTTCGCTTCCGAGCCTGCTGAACGTCACTTAAAACTTTATAACACCCACACGGGAGAATGGTTTAAAGGAGCTTATGCCATAAAAGGTAAGCTTTTGCCTGAATCCATAAAACAACTTAACCATCTTTTACGTGATTGGAGGTCAAACGAACAAATTGCTATTGATCCACGTCTTTTTGACCTGCTGCATGCGACACAAAAAACATTTGGAACTGCGATGCCGTGTGAAATTATCTCGGCCTATCGTTGCCCTAAAACAAACAGTATGCTTCGCGCTCAAGGCAATAGAGTTGCTAAAAACAGCTTCCATTTAAATGGGCAAGCCATTGACTTTTATATCCCAAAGGCGCGCCTTATTGAGGTTAGAAATTTTCTCTACACACAAAACGCCAAAGGTGTTGGTTATTACCCATCGGCGGGATTTGTTCATATTGATGTTGGACATCGCCCTCATCTTAAAAATAAGCAAGGTCGCTGGTAATTCCTTTTAAAATGAAGCACACGCCTTTTCTGTGTGCTTCATGATGCTTCATGCTTATCTAACAAAACCATCACTTTATCATTGATTTTGCCAAAAAAAATGCTACTTGAAAGCAGATAAAATTTGCTTTAAGAATAATACTAATAATAATGACTGAGGGGGAAAAATTGAGCAAAAAAGTTAAGGCTAAAGTTATTTTAGCGAGCATGGCAGGCAATGCTCTTGAATTTTATGATTTCTATTTATGTGGCACCTTTGCGAGCTTATTTGCTGAGCTCTTTTTCCCTACACAAGATCCAACAGCAGCACTTTTATCGAGCTTATCAGCCTTTGTTGTTGGGTACTTTGTAAGACCTATTGGTGCCATTATTTTTGGCCATCTTGGCGATCGTCTGGGTCGAAAAAAGGCGCTGACAATTTCTATTTTTGCCATGGCCATCCCAACTGGCATCATTGGATTACTGCCTACTTATGCCATGATTGGCCTTTGGGCTCCTATCTTGCTTGTGGCTTGCAGACTCATCCAAGGCATATGCGCAGGTGGAGAATATAATGGGGCCGCTATTTTTGCGATCGAACACACGAGCAAGCAGCATAAATCTCTCGCAGGATCTATGATGTCTGTATCTGGCGGCGGCGGTGCTCTCCTTGCAACCTTTACAGGTTATCTCTTTACACAAGCAACAATGCCCGCATGGGGCTGGCGTATTCCATTTCTACTGGGTGTAGTGCTTGGATTAATTGGACTTTATATTCGTCATCGAACGGGTGAAACTCCCGACTTTGAAAAGAAGGTATCACCCGAGCCTTTAAAAAAACCTTTATTAGAAGCACTTTCAAAAAATCCGCTTTCTGTTCTTTGTTGTATCGGCGGCGCTGCTTTTTCTGGTGCACTTTCATATACATTTGCTGCCTATATGAAAGTGTAAAAGCTTAATGTTGTAGGTCGTACGTTGAGCAATTCCATGTTTTTAAATGTTTTTGGTCTTTTAACGTTTGTTGCCTTAGCACCCGTTGCTGGTTGGATCGCTGATAAAACAAGCCCACGCAAAGTGATGACCGCGTCTGCGATTGCGCTTGCCATTTTATTTATTCCTGTCTTTAAGCTAGCCCAGCATGCAACAACAACG
>JBQCDM010000087.1:0-4717 GCA_051961235.1 Nucleicultricaceae bacterium (SeqCode) | reverse complement strand
CGCTGATCTTTTAAAATTAATTTTTCTTCTCATCAGTGGCTGGTTGTTGCTCGGCCAAAAAACTCAACATTAAAGAAGCATCTGGTTTCATGATAAAGTGAGACCATCAAAGGACGGTTAAATCATCCCTCAAGTCCTATTCTTTCTAATCAATAATGACCACAGCGTAGCCCCAAGAGTAAGCGAGCAATTAACAGTAAATTAAAGTTTATTGCTTAGCATAAAATAAAAAGACTGAAGCAATATGGAGGAAGATGAGTCGGCTCAAGACATATATGACGATTGAATCTATCTCAGGATTGCTCCTGTTTTTTGGAGCCTTGCTCGCGCTTGGTCTCAGCAATAGTCCCCTTTATGAAGCATATTTAGGCATTATCCATCTTCCAATCAGTTTAACATTGGGTGATTTAACCATAGGCAAACCGCTCATTAAGTGGGTTAATGATGGGTTGATGGCACTTTTTTTTCTCGTGCTGATGCTTGAAGTTAAATATCACTTATTGGACGGTACTCTTATTGAAAAGGCGCATTTGAAGCTTGCAATTTGTGCGGCCTTGGGCGGTGTGATTTTCCCAGCCTTATTTTATTATGGACTCACCTTTTCCGATGATCAGCTTTCAGAAGGATGGGCTATCCCTGCTGCAACAGATACGGCTTTTGTGTTAGGCATTGTCTCTTTCTTTCATCGTAAAATTCCCTTGAATGTTCGATTATTCATCATATGGATTTCGATTATTGATGATGTGATTGCCGTTAATATTCTTGCAATCTTCTATACACCGACGTTGAACGTCGCCCCACTTTTTGTCACGCTCTTATTTTTGGGTGTTTTAGGTGTTCTGAACGCGTTAAAAGTACGTAGTCTTTGGCTCTACATCTTAGCGGGCATTGGCCTTTGGTTTAGTATTATTGAGGCTGGTGTGCATGGAACAATTGCAGGTGTTTTGGTGGCTCTTTTTATCCCAGTAAAGGTACAAAGCATTGATCATCGATTTCATTCGCCGTTGAAAAAACTGGAGCATTATTTACACCCCTTCGTGGCTCTTTTTGTCTTACCGCTTTTTGCGTTCTTGAATAGTGAAATTGCATTTAACGAGGTTCACTCTCATGATTTGTTTTCAAAGATTACACTTGGGATCATTGTTGGGTTGTTTTTTGGCAAGCAAATAGGCGTGTTTTTGATGTCCTATCTCTTTTTGAAATTGAATAAATTGAGGTTACCTTACGGCCTCAGTTGGCATACTTACTATGCCATCAGTGTTTTATGTGGCATTGGTTTTACCTTTAGCTTGTTTATTGGATTAATCTCATTTGACAACACTTTTCTTGAGAATCAAATGAAATTAGGTGTGTTTATGGGATCCCTCTTATCTGCCGTTTTTGGAATCATTTTGCTCTATTTTGCGCCGAGTTATAGGTCTTCAGAAGAGTAAAGGCGTTTGGAAAGGGAGCACGCTCTCGTCTATATTTTTTTAAGATTCTTTTCCAATGAGTCCTTTGCGGATTTCATCTTTCATGAAGTCTAAAAAAACGCGAACCGAAGGAAGCAGTAATTTTCGAGTAGGATAGAGTGCATAAATCTCAGTGGGGACCATCGAGATTTCAGGTAATAGGCGCACTAACCGTCCATCTTTTTCGTACGCTTTCGCCATTTCAACATTGAGTGCTGCAATGCCCTGACCAGCGGCCGCAGCTGCGCAGAGCATAATCATACTGTTTACTTGCAATCTGCCTGCAGGCAAGATCTTTTGGATTTCTCCTGTAAGTTGTAAAAATTCCCACTCTAAAACATGCGATGTTTTAAATGGTAAACATTTATCAAGGGGTAAATCTGTTAAATTTTTAATCGGTGGAAGGGATGCCAACAATTGTGGATTTGCATAAAGAGCTAATTCAACTTGCCCAAGTTTAAGCGAGATGAGAGAGGAATCTTTTAAATGGCCCAAGCGTAAAGCTATATCATATCCTTCTTGAATGAGATCGATGTTTCTTGTCGTTAAATTAAGTTCGAGATGAATGGAGGGAAATCGTTCTAAAAACGATTTAATAGCATCTTGCAGGAATACAACAGCAAACTCGTGCGGCAAGAATACCCTAAGGCGCCCTTTAAAAGAGTCAGAGCTGTTTTGTACCACAGTCTCAACCTCATGTATTTTAGCGAGTATTTCTAGGCATTTCTCAAAAAATAATTCTCCAATGGGTGTGATATGGAGTGACTTATTGCTTCGGTGGATGAGTTTTGCGCCTAATGTTTCTTCAAGCTTTGTCATGCGAACACTCACAGTTGATCGCGGTAAATTAAGAATCCTGGCAGCTTCAGAGAAACTACCGCATTCTTTAATAGTGACAAATATTTCCATATCATCGAAGTTCATGGATTAATCCTTCAGATCCAGTGAGGCGTGCAATTATTCTATATGTATCAATATTTAGTTATCAATTTAAATATTGCTAACAATTTTTATGATCATCTTGTTCATAATACTGTCATTGATTTTTGACTTTCGGTAAAAATACTATGGGCTGTTTTAATAAATATTTTTTATTAAAAATTTTCACCATTATGAATAAGGAATTTTATTTATGATCAAGCCCCTGAAATCGTCATTTTTATACACTTCATCATTTTTTGTTTTAATGATGAGCTGTCAAAATCTTCATGCAACCCGCTTCAATGACGAAAATGAAAAAAATTCTCCTCAAGTAAGCCATCACGTCGGAAGCGTATCATCCAAAACGAAAGATAAAGGAAAAGAAAAAGTAACTGTTGAGATGATAGATTGTGAAGAGCCAGAGGCGGGCTCTGCATCTCAGTCGAGTTCCGTCGGGGAAGTAAGTTTTGATCTTTTGCCTGGTGAGGTCACCCGAAGAATTTTACAATGCATGTCAATTCGAGAGCAAGGAATGTCGTGCATTCAGGTTTCAAGGGTATGGGAAACATGGGCGCGTGATGTGCGCCAAGAAACAGTAGCTCAAATTAGACAACACCATCAGAATTTTGATTCATTTAGCGGCAAACTAGAAGACGATCAAACTTTATATAAAAAACAAATGCTTCGAGCACATCTCTTTAGTTTGGATGACCCTGAACAAATTCAAACCTTAATGATAAAGCATGGATTATATCAATCCCCTTCTTTTTTCGACCCAATGCTTCCCAAGAATTTTGTTTTATCGACGGTTTATGATCTTCCACCTGAACAACGCATCCCATACATAGAAACACTTGCAGCTCTTGGCATTGAGCAAGGAGAAGAGGTCTTTTTTGATGCGATTGTATTTGGCCAATTTGGCGTGCAATCACGCCCAAAAGGAGCTTATCTTTTAAATCAAAAATTGATAAAAGCTGGCAGCGCTCGTGCAAGAAAGCGTCTTCATTCCTGGTACTTTTTAACACGAAGCGTCGATCAACACCCTATGCGATTTCTGCAAAATGCTTCCTACGCTTTAGAAGGTATGTGGGTTGGGGATAATGCTTTAGAGGATGAGCGATTGTATAAACTTATCCGTGATTCTGCCGAGAAAACAGGAGATTACACTGAAGTTTTATCAATCATTAATCAAATGGCTCAATGTGGTAATTTCTCCCACTATGAATCGATAGAAATGATCGGGACTGATCATGTGAGCGCTACACATAGCTTTAATGATATTTTTATGCAATATCGATATCGTCCTGCTCTTGAATACTATGTAAATGGGAGTATGAATGGCACCCATGGTTATGTTCGAAATGAGGAGGCTGCAAGAGATTATATTAATCTTCTTTCAGATGAAGGCGATCCCTACGGTGTTGAGACAAAGTATTTTGGGCTGCTAACAGGGACTACTGGTTTTAGAGAAGACAAAAAAGCATCCATCGCATTCTTAGATCATTGGGTTGCTTTAGATCATTCAAAAGCTATTACTTTAAAATTTGAAGCGCTTGTAACAGGTGATGATGAATATGAGCAAGATATTAAAGCTGCGGTGGCATTGAATGATGCGGCTGTATTAAAAGGGGACAAGGCCGCTATACAGAGAAAATTCAAAGGATTGCTAAAAGGCTATGATTACGAGGGTGTGAGGCCTTATGAAGAGAATTTGGATGAAGCTATACGCTTTGCTTGTGAAAGAGCGCTCAGTCCCACAATGACAATGCAAGATATCAAACATCTTCTTGCTTTAGTTACGGATGAAGTTATGAGGGATCGTGGCGATTTCTCACCCATTCAAACAACAATTGAGCAGCTTCATCAAAATGGAAATATCTTAGGGTCATACCTTAAAGCGCTTGCAACTAAATTTGGCATTCTGGGTTTTGACAAAGATCCGGTTGCCTTGCAAAATATATTGTCTCACAAACATATAGGGTAAAATCAACGGCAATAAAAGGGGCGTTGTTGGATGCCTCTTTTAGCCAACTCTTGAGAGATAAGATCTGTTCTTTATGGATAGATGAAAAAAGGTAAAAATGAAAGAATGTCTATAGGCATAACCCATGGACATTCTTTTTATCGTTGAGATTTTTTTTATGATCTTCTTATAAGATCTCGAGGGTCTTTTTTAGTTCCTTGCACGCGAGATCAGCGGCTAAAAGCATTTCATTGCTAATGGCAGCGTGGCTCACTTGCTCATCATGCTTAACACTTAAAGTGCTTTGTGCTGATGTTACCTGAAATTCTTTTGTGAATGTGTAAGAAAGCTGTGGTTGTTTAAAGGTTTTTTGAAGCTCAAA